>NZ_JACGAV010000023.1:0-19063 GCF_020137645.1 Campylobacter sp. RM12637 | reverse complement strand
TAATGAAAAAGTAAAGCCTAATACAAATAATTTTAATTCATCAAACAATCAATCAACAAGCACCACAAAAGATTACAAAGCTTTAGCTGATGAAAAGATAGAAAAAAGCTTATGGGATAACTTATGCGATGGTATTGAAAAAGCAGTTAATTTTGTTGTTGAAAACAAAGAGAAGATTATGGCTGGTATTACTACTGCTTTTGCCATAGGTAAAGAAGTTATAATTCTCTTTACTAGCTCTAAGAAAAAATAAAAAACAAAAAGAATTTGAAATATGACTTTCAAATTCTTTTATATGGACATATTTGAGACTATGCTTTTGCTATGATATAGCAAATTTTTAAAGGAGATACTATGAAAGATAATGATGAAATAATTAAAAAAATCTATAAAAAAGCTGAAAAAGGTAGAGATTATTTAAGAATGAAGAGTTATTTATTAAATCATTTAATAAATGAAATGCTAGAAAATTTTAAAGACAATGAAACACTTCAAAAGATTAAAAATGATTTAGATAATTCGGCTGGATATTTTTATTTTAGTATTAATCAAAGTAAAGATATAAAAGAAGTGCTTAAACAAGACACTTTAGCAGCTAAATATCATAATCTGTGGTTTAAAACCGACTTTAATACAAAAGATTATAATGATATTTTTTGCGTTTGCCTTGCTATTTATGAGTATTTAGAAGATAAAAATAATCAAAGCAGAATTAAATTATATGAATTAAGAAAAGAATTAGATAAATATTATGATAACCAAGGCTCTAAAGATGAATTAATCAAAGTATTTTTAGAATATTTTAATATTTGTGATTTTTCTTTATTTAATAACGATGGCAGTTTAAATGATGAAATTATTATTAAATGTAACGATTGTGAGCAATATATAAAAATCATTGAACAAAATCTAGAAAACAAAGAAAACGAGCTTAAAGAAAGCATAAAATATAAATTACAAAATCGCTTTAAAGAAATCAAAAATATAAATTATGATCACATAATAACAGATTTAAGCCTTATAAATCGTATTCTAGATGATGATACTTGGCTAAATGAAAGTATTTATAAGCTATTAGTTTTAGAAGATAAAAATCAATTAATAAAAATTTCTAATTATATTTCTAGGCTTGATACTGAGCTTAAAATACAAACATTACAAAGATTAGAGCTTGAATATTTATTAAATGCTACAAAAGAAAGCATTACTAGACTTGAAGAAACTTGGAAAGATTTTGAAGATAAAGATTTTGATTTTGATGTAGATCTTTTAATCAATGCTTTAGAACAGCAAAAAAATATTGCAAGGAATAATATTTTTTATTATGAAATACTAGATAGACAACAAATACTACTAAACGAAGCTATATCTAAAAAGCGCTTTAAACCAAAAACTAAAGATGAATTAAGAGAACTAATTAAAGACGACAGAGTATCGTTAGCTAATATTGATACTAGCTTAATAACTGATATGAGTGGTCTATTTGAAGGTAGTGAAAGAATTAATTTTGATGGTATAGAAAATTGGGACACTAGCAATGTTACTAATATGAATGATATGTTTTTAGGTTGTAAATATTTTAATAAAAAGCTTAATTGGGACACTAGCAATGTTACTAATATGAATGATATGTTTTTAGGTTGCGAACGCTTAAATAAATTAATCGAGTTTGATATTTCAAATGTGCTTGTTGGTAATGGTATCTTTTACGCTTGCAAAAGACTTAAGCCTACAAATATAAGACTTAAGATTAAAAACTAAAGGAGATTTTATGAAAAAATATAAGCCAAAAAATAAAGAAGAATTGCAAGAGTTAGTAAGAGATGAGAGTGTCAATTTAGGAGATATTGATACTAGCTTAATCACTGATATGAGTGAATTGTTTGAAAATAACATTAGAAAAGACTTTAGCGGGATAAATGAATGGAATACTAGTAATGTTACTAATATGAGTGCTATGTTTTTTAATTGCAAATATTTTAATGAAGCTTTGAGTTTTGATACTTCAAGTGTTGTTAATATGAGCTATATGTTTGCTTTTTGCGAGCGTTTTAATAAAACAATTGATTTTAATACTTGTAATGTAGAAGATATGGGGAATATGTTTGATAGTTGTAAAAATTTTAATCAGGCTTTAAATTTTAATACTTTAAAGGTTAAAGATATGAGCTATATGTTTAAAGGATGCTATAGATTTAATCAAATGCTAGAGTTTGATACAAAAAATGTAAAAAATATGGATTTTATGTTTTTAGAATGTAAAAGTTTTAATCAAATGTTAGATTTTGATACTTCAAGTGCTTTTAATTTAGATGATATGTTTTTGTTTTGTGATAATTTAGAACAAGAGCCTAAATTTTATACTGATTATATGGATGAAAAGCAAAAAAGATATGAAGAATTAAAGAATGGGTTTGAAGGATGAAGGAGTATAAATGCCAATAACACCAAAGCCAAGTAAGTTTATTTGTAAAGATTGTGGGTATTCAGTGGTGATAATTCATAAAAGCGATTGCCTAAATGCAAATGATTTACCACCATCTAAATGCCCTAAATATAAAAATAGTGTTTGTTATGATAGAAAAAGAGCTAATACATTTGATATAGCTTTAGCAAAATTAAAGGAGATTTTATGAAAAAAATATAATTTAAAAATAAAGAAGAGTTACTATAAAACAACAAATTCGCTTGAAGTAAATTAAATATTTTTATTTATATTTTAAAAATGATTAAAATTGTAGTTATTGGTTTTAGTAAAAATTACTATAAAATAAGCAAATTAAGTATTAAATCATTATCTTAAATATTTAATCTTTACATAAAAAGAAATTCCTAAAATCAAATATCAATAATTATTATGAGTTGATTTTAGGTTTTTTGTAAGATTTATTAATTCATTTAGCTTTATATTATTTAACGCTAGGAAAAATCTAAGATTTTTTGGCACTTTTGCTAGTCTATAAGCGTCTTTTTGCTCCTTACTAAGCTTTGTAATAGCCTTTAAAAAAACCATAAAAAATCCTTTATAAAAGCAAACACAAACACAATCAGTCCTAAAATAAAGCTCGGCTTCGTTGTTTTTATTTAGCTGGTTTTTTAGCTCTAATTTTTGCTTTGATGAGCTTACAAAACCTAGTTTTTTAATAGCTTTATCTAAAGAATTTTCATCTTTACAAAAATAAATTCCTTTATAAACCAAGCTATCTTTACATATTTTACTCTTATCAAATTCTAAATATTTTAAAGTATTTCTTATGCCATTTGCGTAGTGTTTTACAAAATCATTTGCATAATTTAATCTAATTTCGTTTCTTTTATATTTGGTATTAAAATTACTTTCATCTTGAAAATATTCATAACTATTCTCATTTAAATACAGCATAATTTCATCTTTGCTAGTATTAATTAATGGGCGAATTATTTTATAATTTTTCCTTGTATCAATCCCGTTAAAACCCAATAGATTGCATAAACCCGCACCTTTTGTAATTTGCATTAAAAACCACTCAAACCTGTCATTTAAATTATGAGCTACTATTAAATTATCATAATCTTGCATTAATTCATCAAAAAAGTCATATCTATATTTTCTAGCATTACTTTCAAAATTATTATTATCAAGATTTACTTTTTTAGTAAAGATTTTTTTATTATGAGCTTTTGCTAATTTTATAGCGCTTTGCTCTTCGTTATTTGAATTAATTCTAGTCTGATAATTTACAAGGCATAAATCAAACTCACAAAGCTCTAAAAGTGCATAAAAAAGTGCCGTGCTATCAGTCCCGTGTGAAAATGCTAAAAGGTTTTTTTTACCTTTTAGCTCTTCTAAATATTCAATTCTCATAGCGTCTAATTGCAGTTGCTATTAGGGTTTTTTCATGCACTTGAGTGATTTTACAAACTATTAAATCACCCACTTTTAGCTCTCCTATCTCACTTTCATTTATTAAGATTTCTCCATCTATATCTCTATCAAATAAAAGCGGCTTAGCACCTATAAAAAACTCGCCTTCGCTAGATTCTCCTAAACAACTTGCGATTATTTCTTGATTTAGCATTTTTTCAAAACTTGCATTGATTTTAGCATCTACGATTTTTTCAATCTTTTTTAGCCTACTTTTAATAGTATTTGCATTGATTTGTTGCATTGAGTAAGCGGCGGTATCTTCTTCTTTTGAATATGCAAACACACTAATTCTATCAAAATCAAATTCTTTAATAAACTCGCATAAATCTTCAAAATCTTCTTCACTTTCTCCTGGGTGTCCTACTATAAAACCAGTTCTTAAAAAGCTATTAGGAGCTGCTCTCATTTGCTCTAAAAAGCTAATAGCCTTAGCCTTATCATAGCCACGCTTCATAATTTTTAATAATTTATCGCTTGAGTGTTGAAGTGGCATATCAAAATAATTCACAAATACTTTTGAATTAATTATTTTAGTAATTAAACTAGGCTTAATTGAGCTTGGATATAGGTATAAAATTCTAGCAGCCTTTATTCCTTCAATTTTTTCAATTTCTGAAATTAAATTCTCTAAGCCATCGCTAATTTTTAAGTCTTTTAAATAAGAGCTTGTATCTTGAGCAATGAATGAAAAATCATAAAATCCCCTAGCAACTAAGCCTTTAACTTCAGCTACTACATCATCTATTGGGCGAGATTTTAACTTGCCTTTAAATGTAGGAATAGCACAAAAGCTACAGGTTTGATTGCAACCTTCAGCGATTTTTATATAAGCGTGAGTATTTGAGCCTGTTATTACTCTTTGAGTATTTGCGTCTTGTAAATATACAAAATCTCTAAATCTACTTTCACGACTTGCTATTAATTCATCAATTTTTGCATACTCGCTAACTCCTGCAAATAAATCAACTTCGGGTAATTCTTTAACCAATTCATCTTTATATCTTTGCATTAAGCAGCCAGTTACTACTAAAATTGAGCCTTTTTTTCTAATTTCGTGTAGTTCTAAAATAGCATTAATACTTTCAATTTTTGCACTTTTTATAAAACCACAAGTATTTACTATCAATACATCAGCTTCACTTGCTTCATTAGTAATTTCGTATTCTTTTAAGCGACCTAGCATAATTTCACTATCAACTAAGTTTTTATTACAGCCTAAACTTTGTAAAAATAATTTCATTTAAATTCCTTTTAAAAAAGCTATTATCTTAATAAATTTTAGCTAAGATTTGCCTTTAAAATACAACTACGGAGCAAAATTTGGATAATTATGAATTTAGTGAATTATTAAAAGAATTACAAATAAAACTTGACAATATAGAAAAAATAATCAAACCAAACGAGGCAAAAGAAAGAATAAAAGAAATAGAAAAAGAGCAAGAAGACCCAGCATTATGGGCTGATGCAAAAAGAGCAGCCGAGCTTGGTAAAGAAAAAACTAAATTAAATCAATTAGTATCAAAATATGAAATTGCAAATAGTGAATTAGTAGGCACTAGTGAGTTGTTTGAACTTGCGGTGAAAGAAAATGATTATGAGACTTTAGAAGCTTTATTTATAGATAGTCCTAATTTAGAAGAAACTATTAAAAGTCTTGAAATATCAATGCTTTTAAGTGGGGAAAATGATACTAAAAACGCAATTATTAATATTCACCCAGGAGCAGGTGGAACGGAGAGTAATGATTGGGCGAGTATTGTTTATAGAATGTATTTGAGATTTTGTGAAAGAGAGGGCTTTAAAGTTGAAACACTAGATTATCAAGAAGGTGATGAAGCAGGGATAAAAGATGTTAGCTTTGTTGCTCGTGGGCTTAATGCTTATGGGTATTTTAAGGCTGAACACGGAGTTCATAGACTTGTAAGAATTAGCCCATTTGATAGCAATGCTAGACGCCATACGAGTTTTTGTAGTGTAATTGTTGCACCTGAAATTGATGATGATATAGAAATTGAAATTGAAGAAAAAGATATAAGAATTGATTATTATAGAGCAAGTGGTGCAGGTGGTCAGCATGTAAATAAGACAGAAAGTGCGGTAAGAATTACTCATATTCCAACAGGAATTGTAGTGCAATGCCAAAACGATAGAAGTCAGCATAAAAACAAAGCTACAGCTTATAAAATGCTTCGTTCAAGATTATATGAACTTGAAATGGAGAAATTAAACGATGGAAAAGATACGGGAGGAGTTGGCGAAAATAGTTTTGGGCATCAAATTCGCTCGTATGTTTTAGCTCCTTATCAGCAAGTAAAAGACGCTAGAAGTAATGAGGCATTTAGCCAAGTTGATGCGATACTTGATGGGGATATTAAAAAAATGATAGAAGGTGTATTAATTGCACTTAAGGATAGCAGCGAAGATTGATTATTGTGATAAACATAAAGGATTATCGTGGATACAGCCCAAAAACTATTTTTAAATAACAAAATTAAAGATATCAATTTGCTTAGCTTAGAAGATAAGCAAATTGATATAAATAAGCTTAGTGAAATAAAACTAAAAGAACCAAAAATAGGACTAATATTAGGGATATTTTTTGGTATTTTAGGAGCTGATAGATTTTATAAAGGAGATGGATTTTTAGGATTTATTAAGTTTATTTTGTTTTTTATTTCTCATTTTTGTTTATTATTTGTTTTACATATTCCACTTGCAATGCTTTTTTATTCAGGACCTGATGCACCGCCACCTCCATTTATTTTGCAATCAAAAATATATTTAAATATAGTTGCTTTTTCTTTTATTTTAATATGGTTTATATTTATTATTTGGGTTATATTAGATTGGTTTTTAGTCTATCGTGGGATAAAAAAGGATAATTTTCAAAAGATTTTAAGTGTTATAAAGGAAGAAAATTGAATATATTTTTATTATTAATAATAATTTTAGCAATTATAGGATTTATTACAGGTAAGGGTATTATTAGAACCATAATATCATTTTTTGCGATAATATTAGGGACTATTTTAACAGCGATTTTAGGGCTTATTGGAGCAATTTTATTACCTTTATTTTTTAAAGGAAATATTTTAAATAATCAATTTACTAAAATGAAAGGCGGATATGCTGAATACCTAGTCGCACTTATTGCAAAAATAGCTAAACTTGATGGAGTAATTTCGCCTAAAGAAGCCGAATTTATAAAATTAATACTAGATAATAATTCTTATAATTTAGTTGAGCGTGAGAGATTAAAAAAGGTTTTTAAAGAAGCTAAAGAAAATCCAGAAAATTATAGGATAGTGGCACAAGAGCTTAAAAATAATTTTATTTTAAGCAAAAATGAAAAGCTTAATATTATGCAAAGTTTGCTTTATTGTGCGAGTATTGATGGTTTTAGTGAAAAAAAGATTTTTGCGTTAAAAGAAATTGCAGAGATTTTTGGTGTTACACAAGAATTTGCACAATTTATAAATTTTGGTAACAATAACAAACAAAATAATAATAAAATTAAAAAAGACCCTTATGAGGTTTTAGAATTAAGTCCTAATGCTAGTTTAGTTGAAGTAAAAGCAGCATATAGAAGACTTGCTAAAAAATATCATCCTGATGTGTTAAACACAAAAAATCTTAGCGAAAGCGAGCTAAGAGCAGGGATAGAGAAATTTCATGAGATTAATGAAGCTTATGAGATTTTAAAACAAAAATTAAGTTAAGGAAGTAAAGTGGTAGTTTTAATAACAGGTGTTGCAGGATATATTGGCTCAGCCACTGCATCTGGATTTTTAGAAGCTGGGCATAAGGTAATTGGAATTGATAATTTAAGCGGTAAAAATAAAAAAGCTATAAAAAATATAAAAAAATATTATGAAGTTGATTTTTATGAAGTTGATATTTCAAATAGCGAAGCTTTAGAAGATGTAATGTCAAGATTTAAAATTGATATGATATTTCATTTTGCAGCAACTAGCAATGAGAATTTTAGTAAAAAAGATAATTTAACTTTTTATGAAAACAATATCATAAATCTTTTTAAATTATTAAAAGCTATGAAAAAATTTAAAGTTAAGACTTTAATATATCCATCAAGTATATTTGCTAATGTAGGATTGGAAAATACCTGTGATGCTTATGTTAAGACAAAAATCTTAGCTGAAAATATGATACAAGATTATGCTAGAAGCAATCCTGATTTTTCTTATGCAATTTTAAGATATTGCAATATTGCAGGGTATTATTCTAAGATATTTTTAGGAGAATTTGAACATTATTCAATTATTAAAAATATCACAAGAATTGCTTGCGGTAAGTCTGAATTAGGTCGTGATTTTAACTATGATGAGAATTATCATTTCGCACATATTGATGATATTGTTAATATTAATTTAAAAGTAGCTAGCGAGCTTTATACAACCAAAGAAAATATATGCACTACAATAGCTAGCAAAGAAAGTATAAGTGTAGAAAATCTAATCAAATTAGTAGAAAAGTTAAGCAAAAAAGAAATAGATATAACAATAGCTTTAAAAAATGACCATTGCGATAAAATTAAGTCTTGTAATTTATTAAAATATGAATTAGAGTATTCAATAGAAGATATTTGCAAAAATCAATTAGAACACGAAGCTAGGTTTTAATGTTTAGATATTTATTATTAGCTTATGAAAGAGAAAAATTAGAACTATTTTTAAAAAGATTTGATTTAAGATGCGATGAAGATATAGAATATGCTTTAGTTTATGAAGAAAATGAAGAGATTAAAGCAAGTGCTTGTATAAGCGGTAATATTGTAAAATGTATAGCAATTTATAAATCTTTACAAGGTAATAATTTTAGCGCTACTTTACTAACTCAAATTGCAGATAAATTAAGAGAATTAAATATAAATGAATATTTTATATTTACAAAGCCTTGTAATGTAAAAGTATTTGAGAGTTTAGGGCTTTATTTATTATGTCTTACAAAAGATGTTGCGTTATTTGAAAACACAAAATTAAATTATGAAAATTATAAATTTGAACTAGCTAAACATTATAAAAGAGCAAAAAAAATTGGCTCAATTGTAATGAATTTAAATCCTATGAGTAAAGGGCATTTATATTTAATTCAAAAAGCCTTAAAGCACTGCGAAATCTTGCATATATTTATTTTAAGCGAAGATTTAAGTATGTTTAATACAAAAGCAAGGCTTGAGATTGTAAGAAATGAATTAAAAGATTATAAAAATATAATAATTCACGAAAGCAAAAATTATATTATTTCAAAAGCTACTTTTCCTACATATTTTTTAAAGGATAATGCTAATGTTAATGAGATTTATTCAAGGCTTGATATTACATTATTTGCTACAAAAATAGCACCTATTTTAGGGATAAATATGAGATTTTTTGGGACAGAACCAAAAGATAAAATAACAAAAGATTACAACCAAAAAGCAAAAGAAATTTTAAAAGAATTTAAAATCAAATTCTATGAAATCAGTAGAGCTAGAATAAATAAAAAAGTAATAAGTGCAAGTAGGATTAGAAAAATTATTTTAAATGATAAGGATTATTTAAATAATAAGGAGTTAAAATCCCTTTGTGCTAATTCAACTTATGAGTATTTAAAAAACAATTTAATAACTAAAAATTAAGTTATCTTTGCAATAATAAAAGAAAACTTAAAAAATTTAATTAATTAGGAGATTTGATGATTACAACTATTGCAAGTGCTGGTTCATTAGAATCAGGCGATGTTTTAATTAGTGTAAGTCCTGCTAATGTGGGAAGGAAAATTGAATTAAATTCTAGCGTTTATAAACAATTTGGAGAACAAATATTAGCCAGCGTTAATGAAGTATTAGATGAATATGATATTAAAAATGTAACAATAAAAATAGAAGATAAAGGAGCACTTGATTTAGTAATTCGTGCGAGATTAAAAACTGCTATTTTTAGAGCTAGTTTAAAAGATTATGATTGGGAGAGTGAATTATGCTAAATAAAGATAGACTTAGAAGAAGTATGATGTTCTTGCCCGGAAATGCACCTGCAAAATTAATAGACGCACATATTTATGGAAGTGATTCTATTATGATTGACTTAGAAGATGCAGTAAGTATTTCAGCAAAAGATGCGGCTAGAATGCTAACTTATGAAACTCTTAAAAAGATTAATTATGGTTCAACTGAAGTTGTTGTAAGAATAAATGCTTTAAATTCTCCTTACGGAAGAGATGATGTAATAGCTATGGTTAGTGCTGGAGTTGATGTTATAAGACTTCCAAAGACTGATAATGCAAACGAAGTTAAAGAAGTAGATGAGTTAATAAGCGAAGTTGAGCATAAACTAAATCGTCCTAAAAAAACTTTAATTCTAGCAGCAATTGAGAGTGCTACTGGGGTTATTAATGCTTGTGAGATTGCAAAGGCAAGTGATAGATTAATGGGGATTGCTCTTGGAGCTGAAGATTATGTAACGAATTTAAAAACAACTAGAAGCAAACACGCAATGGAGCTTTATTATGCAAGAGAGCAGATAATTCACGCAGCAAGAAGCAATAATTTATATTGTTTTGACACCGTTTTTTCAAATATAAAAGATAAAGTTGCATTTGCTGAAGAAGTGCAATTTATAAAAGACTTAGGTTTTGATGGTAAATCAGTAGTTCATCCAAGTCAAATCAAAATAGTTCATGATATTTATACTCCAAAAGAAAAAGAAATAATAGACGCTTTAAAAGTAGTAAATGCAGCTAAAGAAGCTGAAAAAAATAGCATAGGTGTAATTGCAGTTGATGGCAAAATGGTAGATGGTCCAATTATTATTAGAGCTTTAAGAGTGCTTGAATTAGCTAAAGCTAGTGGTCTTTATAAAGGAGAATGATTATGTATAAAGTAAATGCAGTTAATAGAAAAATACCTAATAAAATTGCTAATTATAAAGATGTAGTTGTATATAGTGGAGAATTAAAACAACCAAAAGAGCGTAAAATCGGTGCAGCTATTAGAGTTGGCAAAAAAGAAGATAAATTAGTCTCAAATATAAAAGACGCTATTATAAAATCAGGCTTAAAAGATGGTATGACAATAAGTTTTCATCACCATTTTAGAAGTGGAGATTATATTTTAAATCTAGTTTTAGAAGAAATAAGCAAGCTAGGTATTAAAAATCTTTGCGTAGCAGCAAGCTCTCTTTCAACTTGCCATAAACCTTTAATTGAGCATATTAAAAATGGTGTTGTAACAAGTCTTCAAACAAGTGGTCTAAGAGAGCCATTGGGTTCTTTTATTAGTAATGGTGGATTAAAAACTCCTGTAATTATTAGAAGTCATGGTGGTCGTGCTAGAGCTATTGAAGATGGCTCGCTTAAAATTGATGTAGCATTTATTGGTGCTCCAAGTTGTGATAAATTTGGTAATCTTAATGGTTATACAGGCAAATCTGCGTGTGGTAGTTTAGGTTATGCTAAGGTTGATGCTATGTATGCTAATAAAGTTATTGCAATTACTGATAATTTAGTAGATGGGATAAATCTTCCTGCTAGTATTGACCAAACTATGGTGGATTTTGTTTGTGAGATTGAGAGTATTGGCGATCCAAAAGGCATAGTATCAGGTGCAATTCGTTTTAATGATAATCCAAGAGATATTTTAATAGCTGAAAATGCTTTAAAATGTATCTTAGCATCAGGTTTATTTAAAAATGGCTTTAGTTTCCAAACAGGAGCTGCGGGCGCTTCTTTAGCAGTAACTAAGCTTTTAAAAGAAGAGATGATTAAGCATAATATCACTGCTAGTTTAGGTGTTGGTGGTATCACTGCTGCTTTAGTTGATTTGCATGAAAATGGTTTGATGGATGCGCTTTTTGATACTCAAAGTTTTGATTTAGATGCTGTTAGCTCACTTGCAAAAAATCCAAAACATTATGAAATATCAGCATCTTTTTATGCAAATCCAAATCTAGTTACTCCAGCGGTAAATCAATTAGATTTTGTAATGTTAGGAGCACTTGAGATTGATACGAATTTCAATGTAAATGTAATTACTACTTCAACAGGTGTTATTAATCAAGCAATAGGCGGACACCAAGATACTGCTGAAGGTGCAAAAATTGCAATGATTTTAGCACCATTAATTCGTGCTAGAATTCCAATTGTAGTTGATAATGTAAGCACGATTTGCACCCCAGGAGCAAATGTTGATGTGGTTTGCACTGATTACGGAATTGCAGTAAATCCTAAAAGAACTGATTTAATAGAGAATTTCACAAAAGCAGGTATTAAATTATATACGATTGAAGAACTAAAAGAAATGGCAGAAAAAATCACAGGCAAACCAGCTAGTATTAAATTTGGCGATGAGGTAGTAGGCGTTGTAGAATATCGTGATGGCAGCGTTTTAGATGTGATTTATAAATCTTTACAAAATTAGGAATTTATTTCCTAATTTTATTACCAAATTACACATATTAAACTCAATTTTTAAGTATTTCTTGTTTATTTAATTAAAACAATTTAAAGTATAAGATATTTAAGGAGAGTTTTATGTGGATTGGAAGAAACGATGGCGAAGAAAGTATTCATAACAGAGTTTTTAAATGTTTGAATACTTATTTGATTAATATATTTTGCTTAACTTAGGATTGCTCCTAAGTTAAATTACTCTACTAAGCCATCGCTAAAAGTGTATTGGGTTAGAGAATTTTCTTTTGCTTGAATACAGATATAATTTAGTTTAGTTTTTGCAAAAATCTGTCTTTTTACACTAGGTGCAACTCTGATTATATCTCCTGTTTTAATTAAAATTAGTTCATTATCTAACTTTATTTCCCCATTACCATCTAAGATAATATAAACTTCTTCGTTTTCTTTATGATGATGAACAAAAGGCACATTAGTATTTGCTTCCATTGTGTTAATACTTATTTCACAAGATGTAAATCCTAAAGCTTCTTTTAAATCAATTCTTTGAATATTTTTAAATTCTCCTAGACTTTTTACACTAAATCCATTACTCATTTTAACTCCTTTTTAGTTTGATAACGAACTATTTTTGCATAAAAAGTTAAATATATTTTAATTTTTTATGTTATTTAGCATTTTTTCTAATAATTCTTCTAAAAATAACTCTTCTGCTTTTGAAAAGTTTTTAAGTAATTTTTCAAAAACTATATTTGATACTTCTTCAAATATTGGTTTTAAATCTAAAGTTTTTTGAGTTGCTTTTATTAAATACATTCTACTATCGTTACTGCTTTGGCTTTTTGTGATATATCCATTTTGTTCTAATTTGTCTATTAAAGAGCTAATTGTAGCCTTGCTTCTATGTATTTTTTGTGCTATTTGAACCATACAATATTCTTTTTCATCAAATAATATATTTAAAATATCAGCGTGAGAAAAGGATAAATCAAATTCTACTCTTTTGCTAAGTTCTTTTAAAATCAATTCATTTGATAGTTCTTTTATTCTTCCCATTAAAAATAAGCTTGAGTTCATATTTTGTCCTTATAATTTTTTTTATTATATAAAAATATTAAAAAATTTATTGAATTTTTTAAAAAGTAAAAGATATTTTTGCTAAATTTAAAAAAAGGAGTAAAAATGTCTGATAAATTTTTTAAAAAATTTAGAATTTGTTTTGCTAGGAATACTAAAAGATTAATGTTAAATTACAAAATAGAATTTAAAAGGCTTTATTTTAATTATTTTAAATTATTAAAACTTGCCAATATATTTGTAAAAACTATGAGATTTTCTTTAGTTTTAATAACTTTTGTTTCTGTAATAGCTTATACAAAATATTATTTATTTGAAGTTGGGTATTTGCCTAGATTTGATTTTAATTTATTACTTACATTTGGATATGTGTGTTTTGTTTATTCTATTTTTATAGGGATTATTCCTTATGTTATGATTGAATTTGTTGTGCTTTTAGCTTGTAAAAGAAAAAATTCAAATAAATTTGGCTTTAAAATTCTTAATTTTTTGTATGAAAGAGTATTTTTATTATTTGTAATTATAGTAATTATCATAATTGAATTAGTATTTTTAAGTTTAGTTCAAATATATCAAAACGAAAATGTAACTTTTCCAACGATAAATCATTGCTTAAATATTATGATGACTATATTTATTACCTTATGTTTTTTTGCATATTTTTTTAAAAGATTTAGTTTGATTATAAAAATTATTTGGATAATTTGCTCTATTTGGTATTTTTTTAGTCTTGATATTAAAGTTGTTAAATTAGCCAATATTGGTGGGTTTAGAACTGATATTGTAGTTAGTAAAAATAGTTTATATATGAGTTATTTTATAAATTATAAAAAGCTAGATATTAATGATTGTGATATTAAAAAAGGAGAGAAAAATATCTGTAAATTAAGCGATGGAAATTATGTATTAAAAGATGTATTGATTTTATCTAGCTTAAGTGATGTTGTTTATATAGAGCTTAATTTAAATAATAAAGCCCAAACGCTAGACTTTAAACAAAGCGAAATAGAAATAATTAATAGGTTTTAGATATGATTTAAAAATATGATTAAGGTAGGAAAAATGAAAGAAATTAAAGAGATTTTACTAAATATATTTTTATTGAATTTTCATATAGATTTATCTAAAAAACTTTATTTTAAATTCCTAGCTTTACTAGGTATATTTTTTGTTTTTTTATATATATTATTTGAATATATTTTTCAAATTTCAAATATATCTTTTGTATTTATTTTTCTTTATATTCTAGGCATTAGCTTGGTTTATAGGGTTAAGAAAGTATATAAAAATATTTTATTGATTTTGATTTTATCTTATCCTTTTATAAATTATTATTTATTAAAAAGTGAAGCTTTATTTTTAGGGTTTAATTTTGTATTTTTATTGTTGTTTTTATTTATAATGATTTTTGCAAATCTTAATACCAATATAAAAACTAATACAAGTCAAAAATCTTTACTTATTAAGTTATTTATATTAGCTATTTTAATTCTTAATATGCTGATATATCAATCTTTTTTAAAATCTTATAATATTTTAATTTTAGATTTTTTAAGTGTATTTGCATATTATAATTTTTATTTTTTATTATCATCTTTTATGATTATTACATATATATTTATAAAAAATTTATTAAAAACTATATAAATTTTTTTGAAGAAATTGATATAAAAAATTTTTTAGGTTAATGGCTAATTTTTCTTTTATATAGACAAATTATGTAATTATCATCTAAATCTTGCAAATCTCATTAACTAAGCCTTGTTAGACTGAAAACGCAAGGAGAAAATATGAAGATAAAAACGAGTTTTTTACCCGCTGTGTTTGTTCCAAGCATAGTATTTATTGTAATTTTAGTTTTACTAAGTATATTTTTACCAGAATTTACAAGTAGTATTTTAAATAATATTAAAACTTCAGTTTTTACTAATTTTTCTTGGTTTTTTATACTTAGTGTTAGTTTTTTTGTAGGATTTATGGTCTTATTAGCTTTATCTAAATTTGGAGATATAAAATTAGGTAAAGATGATGATGAGCCTAGTTTTAGTTTTTTTTCGTGGCTTTCTATGTTGTTTGCTACTGGAATGGGTGTTGGGCTTATGTATTTTGGTGTGGCTGAGCCTATAATTCATAAAAAATCATTAAATATAGATGATAAAGAAGCTTTAATTCATACTCTATTTCACTGGGGAATTCATCCTTGGGCTATTTATGGGGTTTGTGCTTTAGCTATGGCTTATTTTGGTTTTCGTTATAAAATGCCTTTAACTTTAAGAAGTGCTTTTTATCCTTTTTTAAAAGATAAAATTTATGGATTTTGGGGCAATGTTATTGATATTTTGGCATTAATTGTAACCGTTTTTGGAATTAGCACAACACTTGGATATTCTGCAAGTTCTTTAAATGCAGGACTTGTTAATATTGCTTGGCTTAGTGATATTTCATTTAGCGAACAAGCTATTATTATATTAATAGTTGTTAGTTTATCTACTATTTCAGCTATTAGTGGAGTTAATAAAGGGCTTAAAATATTAAGCGAGATTAATTTGCTTTTAGCATTTTTACTAATGATTTTTGTATTAGTTAGTGGTGATTTGGTTGAGCTATTATCTGATTTTAGTTCTAATTTAGGGTTATATTTTTCAAATATAGTTGAGCTTAGTTTTAAAACCTATACATATAATAAAGATTATATTAGCTGGTTTAATTCTTGGACTATTTTTTATTGGGCTTGGTGGCTTAGTTGGGCGCCTTTTGTTGGCTTTTTTATAGCAAAGATTTCTCGTGGTAGAACTATTAGAGAATTTATATTTGGAGTTTTGATTGTTCCTACTTCTTTTAATGTTTTATGGTTTAGTGTATTTGGAAATTCTGCTTTAAAATATAAT
The DNA here is from genome assembly GCF_020137645.1 of Campylobacter sp. RM12637. Taxonomy (NCBI): domain Bacteria; kingdom Pseudomonadati; phylum Campylobacterota; class Epsilonproteobacteria; order Campylobacterales; family Campylobacteraceae; genus Campylobacter; species Campylobacter sp. RM12637. The sequence continues at coordinate 2,785 of NZ_JACGAV010000023.1, read as the reverse complement.
GAAATTTTAAGTAATTTTTCTCAAAGTTCTGAAAAATTATTATTTGAGTTTTTAAATCTTTTACCATTTTCACAAATTAGCACTATTTTAGCTCTAGTAGTTTTAGTTTTATTTTTTATCACTTCTGCTGATAGTGGGATATTTGTTTTAAATTCTTTAGCAAGTGGTGGTAAAGAAAAACCTTATAAATGGCAAAGCATTTTATGGGGCATTAGTTTAATTGCTATTGCAATATCTTTATCATATTCTGGTGGTCTTGATACTATTTTAAGCGTTACTATGATAGTTGCACTTCCGTTTGCTTTAATGCTTGTAATTATGTGTGCATCACTACTTAAAGGCTTAATAGTTGATAGTAGATATTTTAATACAAGAGTTAGTAAGGCTAGTGTTTATTGGAGTGGAGATTTTTGGGAACAAAGGCTTGATTTAATCTTAAAACAATCTCAAATAAAAGATATGCAAGAGTTTTTAAACGAGCTTGTAAAACCTGCTATGCAAAAGATTTGCGATAAATTAAGCGAGCGTGGATTAAAAGCATTAATCAAAGAAGAAAAAAATAAAATTAGTTTAGTGATTAAAAAAGACTTATCAAAAGATTTTATTTATGGGGTAAAAATAGAAAAACACGAAGTAAATAAAACCTTATTAGATGATGAGAATTTACCTAATTTATCAAAGGAATTTGAGTATAGACCTATAACATTTTTTGGCGATGATAGACTAGGTTATGATATAAAATATTTAAATGAAAAAGAAATAATAGTAGATATTTTAAAGCATTATGAAAGGTATTTAAATCTTTTAGATGATAGCTCAAATGAAATATTTACAATGGGTTATAGAAAATAACTTTTATAGAATTTGAAATGCTTATTTCAAATTCTTTTTTTTAAAAATACTAAAGTGTTACTTTTTTTCACATTCTCGTAAAAAAATTAGAATTTTTTTTGAATATACAAAAATAATTAATATTCCTTGATAAGATATTTCAAAATTGTTTAAAAAAGGAGAAGTTATGAAGAGTTATCAAATGTATATTGATGGTGAGTTTGTTACTGAAAAAAGAGAAATGGCACCTGTTTATAATCCTGCTACAAAAGAGCAAGTTAGTGAGTATCCACTAGGCACAAGAGATGATGCTAAAAGAGCGCTTGAAGCTGCAAAAAGAGCGGGTAAAAACTGGGAAGTACTTCCAGCTATTGAACGCGCAAATTACCTTAAAAAAATCGCACAATTAATTCGTAGAGATAGAGTAAAACTAGCTGATATTTTACAAGAAGAGCAAGGCAAGGTTAGAGGTTTAGCTGAAGTTGAGATTGATTTTGCGGCTGATTATTTAGATTATATGGCAGGATTTGCAAGAACTTATGAAGGCGAAATCATTCAAAGTGATAGAGCAAATGAAAATATCTTTTTATTTAGAACTGCAATTGGTGTTACGACAGGAATTTTACCTTGGAACTTCCCGTTTTTCTTAATAGTTAGAAAACTTGCACCTGCGTTTGTAACAGGAAATACAATAGTAATTAAACCAAGTAGCGAAACTCCAAACAACGCATTTGAGTTTGCAAAATTAGCTCATGAAGCTGGAGTTCCTAAAGGAGTTTTCTCACTTGTTAGCGGAAAAGGAAGTGAGGTTGGAGATGAGCTAAGCTCAAACCCACTTATTGGAATGGTAAGTGTAACAGGTAGCGTAGAAGCTGGAGTTAGAGTTATGCAAGCAGCTGCAAAAAATGTTATAAAAGTAAATCTTGAGCTTGGTGGAAAAGCACCTGCAATCGTATGCAAAGATGCAAATATGGATTTAGTAATTCCTGCAATTAAAGCAAGTAGAATTTGTAATAACGGACAAGTTTGCAATTGTGCTGAGCGTGTTTATGTGCATAAATCAAGATATGATGAGTTTATTAATAAAATGGCTGATGAGTTTAGCAAAATTACATTCGGAAATACTGCAAAAGGTAATTTTGATATGGGGCCACTTGTAAATGAAGCAGGGGTTAAAAATGCTGATGCAATGCTAAAACGCGCACTTGAGCAAGGTGCAAAATTAGAAGTTGGTGGCAAGATAACTGATACTAGTGGATATTTCTACCCAGCTACACTACTTAGCAATGCAGATCATAAGAGTGATATTATGCAAAAAGAAATCTTTGCGCCGATTTTACCAGTTACTAGTTTTGATACACTAGATGAAGCAATTGATATGGCAAATGATTGTGAATATGGGCTTACAAGTAGTATTTATACAGAAAATCTAAACACAGCTATGAGAGCTTGCCGTGAGATTAAATTTGGCGAAACTTATATCAATCGTGAGAATTTTGAAGCTATGCAAGGCTTTCACGCAGGATTTAGAAAGAGTGGCATAGGTGGTGCTGATGGTAAGCACGGACTTTATGAATACCTTGCAACTCATGTTGTTTATCTTGATTACAATACTAAATTCAACGGCTAAAAATAGGAGCTTTTTAGCTCCTAAAATTATAAAATATTTTAATTTTAATTCAAATATATTTTTTAAGTTTATTTTAAATTAAGAAATAAATGTTACATTTGTTATTTATTTGTTTAAACTAAATTTAAAGGAAAAACAATGACTTGCACCTATCAAGATTTAATTCATAAACCAATAAAACAACATTCAAACAATCATTCTTGCAATCACTCACACCATAACCACTCCCATAATCATTCACACCATAATTCTAATCACTCACAAGAACATCACGACCATTCTCATACTCATTCTTATGATTTTACTAAGAATAAAAAAGCATTA
>NZ_JACGAV010000022.1:0-21603 GCF_020137645.1 Campylobacter sp. RM12637 | reverse complement strand
TAGAGTGGCTGACCGAATATATATTTGTATCAACCTAATTTAATTATAGTGAATAAATTATTAAAAATAGCTTAGATGTTTTCAAATAAAATTTAAGGTGGTAAAACATACCACCTTGAGTAAATACTACTTGTTTATTTGTAGTTTTTTAATTTCTTTTTCAAGACTTAAAACTTTAATTGATAAAACTAAAATACTAAGCGATAAAGCAAGTATTAAGACGCTTGTAATCATTCCTTCTCCTTTCTAGGCTAAAATATCTAGGGCAAAACGATAATTAAGGGCTTTCGCCCTTTTTTCTAACGTTTGGCGTTTTTGCTTGTATGATTGCAGTCACCAGCAAAATTATCGCACTTATTAGATTGATGAAATCTGTTAAATTATTCATCGTTTTGCTCCTTTCTATAAAAGTTATATCTTATAACATTTATAATGTAATTATACATTTTAAATGCTTAAATTATCCTTAATTTATGTAAAAATACATTATTAATTTATTTTTGTTATATTACGAATGAAAGGAATAATTATGGATACAAAAGAATTTAAAATAAAACTAATTGAAGCTGATTTAAATAATTTAGAATTTGCGAAGCTTACAGGATTAAATCCTAAAAGCATAACAAACTGGAATCAAGAAGGTAAAAGACCACCTGAGTGGGTTAAGCCATTTCTAGAGTTTTACATTAAAGCTAAAAAATACGATGAACTTATGCAAAAATAATATTAAGCAACTACCGAGTAAGTTTCGGTAGTAACTTCATTATTTTAATGTGTTTTAAAATATATAATTACAAAAGCAATGAATAAAAATATAAACAACATAATCAGTGCTAAGATTTGGCCTGTATTTTCACTCTTTTTAATTAAAAGACTTATTATACATATGCCAGAAAATGAAAATAAGAAAATTAAAACATTTAAAAAAGTAGTTAACATTCTTTTCTCCTTTGCTTAATCTCACTAAATAACGCTTCGCTTTGCTTATCTAATTCTTTATTTTGTTTTTCACGCTCTTCTATTTTGCGTTTTCTTTCTTTGCATGCAACTTCTTCTATTAGCTTACATCTTTGTCTAGGGCTTAATGCTAGATATTCATCGATACTAATGTCGTAATATTTTTGAACCATCCTTAATGGCTTAAGCCTATTTTGAAAATACAATTTAACGATTTTTAAAAACTCTTTTATGTTTTGTAGGCTCATAGCTCATTTTCCTTTTCTTGAAATAATGATTTTATTTTACGCTCTACACACTCATCATAAAGCCCTTGCAAAGTATCAGAAGATAAAATAGCAATGATTTCTATGTCTGTCTTAAGTTCTTTAGATACAAATATGATTTTTTTATAATATTCATGTGCAAAATCAAAGCAAAAAACGAAAACTCCCAAGTTTATAAAAGCAACGGCTAAAATACCCAAGTTCCCCCATAAACCTGTGCCTAAATAAACAAATTCATAAAAAAAGCAACTAAATAACACAACACACAATAATGCTAAAAAGAGTAATAATATAAACATTGCGAGTTCATGCCTAATAAAAGTAAAAACTATTCTCATCACTCGCTCCAAACTAGCTTAAACAAATATTGCTTATTATTGATTTCTTCTATTAGCTCAATGATTGCGTTTGTGGTTTCTTCTACCGTGCCTATTATTCTGTGTATTCCTTTTTCGCCAAAGTCAGCAAAATATTGATAATCAAAACAACATATATCTATATCTATTTCATCGTTAAAGAAAAAAATATCTATACTTATACTTAATGAAAAATCATCAACATAATCATCACAATTTATCTTAGAAGTAATAAAATTTTCATATTCCTTAAGGTTTATAATGTCGCTAAAATAATATCTCTTATTTTGATTTTTTATTAAACTAAAAGACATTTTTACACAATCACTTTCAGAATAAATCTTCTTTTGCTCATACACTTGATTTACTAGCGTTTTTAAATCATCTTTACTGATGATATTAATTAATTCTTTACTCATTTTTAGCTCCTACTCATTAACTGAATAATATAAATCTTCTAAACTATTTGAAAGCTTTGTGTAAGTTTGCTTTAAATCACTAAGCATTTCAGCCTTTTCTTCGTTTAGTTCAGATAATTTATTATTAATATCTTCTAAATCTTGAACTATTGCTGCGAACTCTTCGGCAGTATCTAAAAAATCTCTTGTTTTTTCTTTCATGTTTTCTCCTTTTTCCTGATTCAAATTCTTAATAAAATTACAAGAATATTAATATCTTATTCTTAAAATAAGCATAAAAATATCAATATTATTAATAAAATTGTATTTTTTAATAATTAATTAAGATTTAATCATTAAGATTTTATGAATAAAATAATTTTATTAATAAGGATTATGAATGTTAAAAGCTGATTTTGAAAAATATTTATCTAAGTTCTACAAAGACAAAAGAACTATAAAAAATAAAATGCGCTGTATTCATAGACTGCGTTGGCACGAAATACAAAAGATCAATAAAGACACAAAAATACCTTTTGATTTTCTAAAAAACAAAGACAGGCTGGAGCTTTATTTTTTACAAAAGAAAGCAGAGGCGGAAGATGATACTAGGCACATTTAATACAAACGAGCTTTTGAAAGCTCAAAAAAAGCGGACTATGTTTATGGCTAATTTGCGTGCGAAATTGCAAGGCGAGTTTTCTTTAGATGAGCTAAAGAAAACAATTCTAAAGCTTGATAAGGATTTAAGATACAACCTTGATAGCTTCATAGAAGAGCTAAAAGCAAATGAGCTAACAGAGATAAGCACACTTTTTAGTGATACCAAATATTATCAATTTAGAAAGGAGAGAAGATGACTTTTTGCGTAGCTGATAGTAAAATTGATGAATTAGTAAAAGTCAATAAGACCCAAAAGCAATTATTGTATTTTTTGCTAAAAAGCAAAACTAAATTTAATTTAGACAAATGTATAAAAGCCTTGCAAATCTCATCAAGGACATTTTATAGAAATGTTGAGGTTTTATTAAATAAAAATCTAATAATCAAAAAGGCTAATGATGATAAATTATATCATAATGAAAGCAATGTCGTTTATCAATTAGAACCTAATTTTGAAAATGATTTAAAGGGACTTTTTGGCACAAAGCAAGTGACAAAATGTCACAAGCAAACTGACAAAATGGCACACAACGACTGCCAAAATGACACAAACCCTACCTATATATATAAGAGTAAGAGTAGAGTAAAAGATGAATTTATAAAACCCCAAACCCCTTACAAAGGGGCTAGTGTTGTTTGTGATGAAACTTCTCAAACAAAAACTAAAGGACAAAATGAAAATAAATCTCAAATAAAATCAAAGGCACAAAGAATAGCAACCGAGCTAAATAATACTAGCGATGAGTTTATTTCTAAACTAGATGAGTTTTTAAACAATCGTAACAAAAAGCACAAAATCACAGATGCGTTCATAAGCGATTTAATAAACGAGTTAAAACAAATCCCAAGCCCACTTATTGCAATAAATAAATGCTTAGCAAAAGGGTGGATAACTTGCGAGAGCCATTATTTTAAGAGCAACGCTCAAAATAGTTTAAATCACAATTATGCACTACATCCAAACTTGCAAAGACAAGTAGAGAATAATGAGCTTACAGGACTAGAAGCACAGCAAAAACAAAATTTAGCACTAGCACTAGCAAGAATTAAAGACAAAGAAGAAGGCACAAATTACTATGAACAAATGAAAAATCAACTAAGAAAGGATAATTATGAAAATAAAAATACTACAAAACTTATTCAATGCATTTAATGATGATTTTAAAAGATTTGATTTATATTATGATAAGCTAAAGGATTTAGATAATGATGAGTTAGCTTGTGTTGTAGATAAAGCTATTGTAACTTGTAGAACTTTACCTAGTATTGCAGAGATATTAGATTTACATTATGAAGAAAGTTTTAACACTGCTTTGAATACTCTTAAAAATGTAGCTAGTTTTTTTAACTTTAATTGCCAATGCGTTGCGTTTGAAGATGACACACTAGCTGAGTTAATTAGGCGTAAGGGATTAAAACATTTTGCATATTCTGATGCTGATTATTTTAGCAACTATTGGAATATTAAAAATCTTAAAGATGAATATATTCAAATAGCGAAGTCTAGTAATAAAAAAGTAATTAGACATATTGAAAACAAATGTTTTAATGCTATTTGTTTATTTTATGATAAAAAAGGAAACAAGCATATATTAAAAAATACCGAAGAGCTACAATTATTCTTAAGAGATGATAAATCTAAGCAAGAATATTTAGCAGAATGCAAGAGCAAAAAAAACTTAAAAAATATTCTAGTTAAGGTCATAGTATGAGTAGCTCAAAACCTGAATTAAAAAGACTTGAAGTTTTAGACCAATGGCAAAGCGTAGGAGCGATTAAAGACTTAGTTCATCAAGCACCGATTAAGATTATTGACACTTTAGAGACTAAATATTCTTTAGAACGCAATAGTAAAAATCACGCAAGAAAGCCACCATTAAAAAACACAAGAGTAGAGCGTATTTATACGCCTGATTTTGCTTATAAAATACCGAGCTTAAAGCTACTAGTATTTGAAGAGTTTAAGAGTGATTACACAAGAGTTAAGCTAAGAGAAGCGTATTCGCTAAGAAGACAATTGTTAGAGCAAAAAATCAAGGCATTCAATGAAGATAGTGAATTAACAAGCTTTATTAAAGAAAGCTTTAGCGTTTTACATTCAACTTGTAAATATACAAATCTTAATGAAATTGAAAGTATAACATTAAGAACTGCTAGAGAGCAAAGCAGGAAAGATTTTAAAGATTACTTAAGCGATGAAGAAATAAAGCAAGGTTATAAAATCGTGTTTTTTGAAAACGGGTTTATTTATTACAAATATGCGGAGCTAATAAATGATTATAAGCGTAAATTACGACTTAGAGAATACGAAGCATCTTTATTTGTTACTTGCGAATAGTATTTTTACTAAGCCACACTTGGATTTGTTAGCGTGGAGTGAGAAATATCGTTTCTTAAGTGCGGAAGGAAGTGCTAGACCGGGTAGATTTAAAGCAGCTAGTTATCAGCGTGAGATACTAACTATAATTAGCGATAAAGAGCATAAACGAGTAGTATTAAACTTAGCTTCACAGCTTGGCAAGACTGAAATGTGCTTAAATACTTTAGCGTATCTAATAGCACATGATCCAACGCCGATTTTGTATATGTTACCTGATGAAGGAATGGCTGAAGACTTTAGTAAGCGTAGATTTGCACCACTTAAGCGAGATTGTAAAGAAGTGGCGAAGATTATGGGCGAGAATGCAAGTGATACGATACTTATTAAGAATTTTAAGGGCGGTTCTTTAAACTTTGTAGGTTCAAATAGTGTTAGTAAGTTAGCAAGTAAGCCAATAGGATTTTTAATTGTTGATGAAGTGGATAGATGCTCTAACACCGCAGAAGGTGATAGCATTGCACTAGCAGAGAAAAGAACTATTACTTTTCCAAACGCAAAGATTTTGCTAGTTAGCACGCCTACCTTGCACGGCACTAGCAAAATACAAAACGAGTATGACAAGAGTGACAAAAGGCGTTTTTATGTGCCTTGTCCTAAATGTGAGTTTAAGCAAGTTTTGGAATGGGAGAATGTGGATTTAGATAAAGAATGCCTAGTTTGTATTAATTGTAAGCACGAGATAAGCGAAAGAGAACGCCTAGCGATAATTAAAAAAGGTGAGTGGATAAAAGAGTGCGAAAGTGAAACAGCTGGGTTTCATCTCTCATCGCTTTATAGCGAGTATGTGAGCCTAAAAAGCATAATTAAAGATTATAAAGATAAGTGCAAAAGCGAAGCAGGTTTGCAAGTATTTATAAATACCACACTAGCTAGGACCTACACACCAAAAGTAGAAAGCAAGATGAATGAAAGTGATTTAATCAAGCTTAAAAGAGATTATGACAATCTTAGCTTTTCAAGTGATGTGGCGTTTATCGTGGCTGGCGTGGATGTGCAAAAAGATAGGCTTGAAGTTAATTTCGCAGGAGCGAACAAAGACTTAAAAGATTTGCGAGTTTATAACATTACGCATAAGATTATCAAAGGTAATCCAAGAGAGTTAATGGTGTGGGACAAGTTACATGAATTAGTGCAAAATGGTGTTTTTATGAGTGAAGTTGGCGAGTATTTAAAATGCAGTTTATGTTTTGTAGATAGTGGCTATCTAACAGAAGAAGTTTATAACTTCGTAGCTAGGCATAAGAGCTATTTTGCCACTAAAGGAGCGAATGAAACAAGCAATAATAAAAAGCTTTTGGTAAACAAAGTAAAGGCGATTAAAAGTAGTGTAGGATTAATTGAAATCGGCACTTTTACAGGCAAAAGCGAAGTGTTTGCGATGATAGAAAATAAGCGTGTAGTGTTTGCAAAAACTTATAGCGATGAGTATTTCAAGCAACTAACAGCCGAGAGCTTAAAAGTTGTAAAAAATAAATATGGAGATGAGAATTTAAGATTTACAAAAGATAAAGACAGAAACGAAGCATTAGATTTAAGTGTATTAAACCTAGCAGCTATAAAAACATTTTTAAGCAAAAAGAAAAGGAAGATTAAGCAATGAGTAAAAGAATTAAATATCCACACAAGATAGTTTTTAGAATTGACAATGATACACTAAGTGAACTTATAAAGTTAAGCGAGAAACAAAATAAAAAACATAGTCAAATTACTAGACAAGCATTAATTGCATATTTAAAAGCGTTCAAATGAAAACAAAAGACATAGCTAGTATTTTTGATGTTACTCAACAAACGATTTATAATTTTATAAATGAAAATAATATTAAACCCATAAGCAATGGAGAATACGATATTAGCCTAGCACAAATGTATTTTAAGCATTATAAAAATAAGCTAATTTTAGATAGCGATGACCCCAAAATAGCAAAAATAATCGCTGATACAGAAAAGGCAAAAGCTGAAACAGATTTAAAAAGATTAGATTATGAGATAAAACAAAAAGAATACATTAAAGCTTCAGTAGTTGAAAATGTATTAAGTGATGCATACAAAGCACTTACAAAAAAAAGTTTATGATTTAGATAAAGAAGTACATAAATATTCAAGCTTACAAGAAGCTTGTGAAATACTACTAAATGATTTAAAACTTGAGCTGTTAGAAAAATATAAAGAGTTAGATAGCAATTGTGAGCTAGATATTTCTTAGGTTCTTCTTGTAATTTTTCAAGAGTTGGGAGTTCGCATCCGCAGTTTTCCGATTTGTGAAAGTTTTTAAAATCCATTTTGATTTAATTAAATGAAAAATAAATAAGATTTTGCAGTTTTTTATTTGTCATACTTTTAGAAACCTTTTATTTTTTAAACTCACGCTATGAATAAAGAGCGTATAAGAGAAAGAATTAGATTAATTGACATTGCTATTGATGAAGTTTTGCAAAGCGAGAGCCTTGCAGACCCTATCACTTCATATACAATTGATGGCGTTGTAATTAGCAAAAAATCAAGTGCAGAGCTAGTGCTTGAGCTTGAAAGATTAAAAAGCACTTATGCGAACTCTTTAAAAGTTAAAGAGATGAGGTTTATTTTTGCATGAAGTTATTTAATTTTTTTTCTAAGCAACGCAAAGCAAAAACAAACCTAAGTAAGTCAATTTACACTAATTCTATCAAGCAAAACACATTCGCAAGACTTAATGTTCCACGCCCAACAGATACATATTTTGAGCGAGTTAGGATACAAGCAAGAAATTTAGAAAATGATTTCCCGCTCATTCAAGGCTACTTAAATACAATGGTCGCTCAAATCCTTGGCGATGAAGGTCTAGTATTAGATGTAGCCACGCCAAATACAAAGCTAAACAAAGCTATTCAGAACAAGTGGTTTAAATACGAGCTTGATATTGATTTTGAAGATATAGAAGAGCAAATATTACGCAACCTAATTCGTGATGGCGAAGTCTTTATATATTGCGAGATTATAAAAAATAAGCTTCATATTAAGTTACTTGATAGTGCGAACTTTTTAGCAGCCAACACGAATTATAAAGATTTATTTTATAGCATAAAATACAAAGATGAAAGCTGTGAAGAGATAAAATCATTTATCTACACAGATCCAATAACTCGCAAAACAATTGAAATCAACTCAAACAATATTATCTATGTGAAAAATGATAAAGCTACTTTTTCACATCGTGGGATAAGTGAATTTGTATCAGTGATTTTGAATGTTACACAATGTGCTGACTTAAAAGAAGCAGAGCTGGATAGAGCACAATTGCAAAGTAAGCTCACAGGCTTTTTAAAAGAAAAAGATAATCCATTAGCCGACACGCTAGGCGATGATGAAGAGATACAATTAATTAAAGAAGTTGATAGTGGAAAAATGCAGTTTATCCCATCGAACGTAGACGTTGAAATGATAAAAGAATATAACCCAGTATCACTCCAACAATTCTTATTAAGTGCAAATCAAGAAACAGCAAAAGCTTTAAAAGTTGATTATGCCACATACACAGGAGATATGAGCCAAGTTAATTTCTCGAGCATTCGCCAAGGTGCATTAATAAATATAAGAAATTACAAAAGACTACAAAAAAAGTTAGCTAGAAAAATACACTCAGTAATTTTTACAAAATGGCTAGAGATTGAGTATTTAAACGAACAAATAAGCTTAAAAGACTACGAGCTAATAAAAGCTAATTTTAGCTTCAAAGGGCAAGGATACGAAAGCATTGACCCAACCAAAGACGCACAGGCAAATGATATTCAATTAAAGAACGGCACAAAAACTTATAGCGAAATCTTGCGTGAAAAAGGCAAGGAACTCGACACACATTTAAGCGAAATGCAAAAAGAACAAGAATTGATAAAGCTGATTAAGGAAAGAGATTTAGACAAAAATACACAAAATTTTACACAAAATAATACACAAAATAAGAAAGGAGAAGAAGAGTGAAAGATTACAAGCTAAGTGCAAAAGCACTAAGCCACGATGATGAAAAACTAGAGATTTGTTTTATGGCTTTAAGCAAAGACAACAAGCACGAGCGAACCGAGTTTTTTAGCGATGAAAAATATTTTTTATCAATAGATATTAGTTCGGCTAAGTTTAATGCAACTACGCTTTACCTAGACCACGAGCCATCATTTGGAAATGCTATCGGCAAGATAACGCAGACTAAGCACGAACAAGACGGCATTAAATGTAAAGTTCAGTTCTTTAAAGAAGTAGAACAAAGCTATCAGGCATATTTAAAGTTTAAAAATGGACTTAGCGATAGTGTAAGCGTTGGTGCTAGAGCTGATGATTATGAAGTAATTACAGAAGTAAGTAACGGCGTTGAGTTAGAGCATATCATTTTAAAAAATGCCGAAATCTATGAATTATCAGCCGTGTGGCTAGGAGCTGACCCAAATGCAAAAAAAATTAATCAATTTCAAAAGGAGACAAAAATGGCAAAGAAGTTTAACGATGAAGACATCAAAAAAGATGATGAGCTAGAAAAGGACAAAGAAGAGTTAGAACAAGATGAAGATAAAGAGCTAGAAGATGAAGAAGACAAAAAAGAGCTTAAATCAAAAAATCTTAGTGCAAGATTAGCAGAGCAGCAAGAAATCGCAAAAGCTGGAAAGCTATTTGGTAAAAGCGAGTTAGCGAGCGAATTTATTGCTAAAGGCAAAAGTCTTGCAGAGTTTAAAGATGAGCTTTTATTAAGCCAACAAAGAGAAATTAAAACATTTAGCACGAAAGGAGCAGGAAGAAGTATGAGCGATTGTGAATTTTCATTAGCACAAGCGATTAAGCACCAATTTGGAGTAATTACAAGCAATGACTTAAGATTTAATCTAAGTGACTATCAGTTAACAAATACTACATTGGCTTTGCCAAAAAGTTTCGGTCACCAGTTCGCAAATCCAATGAATAGCTACCTAACAGACAATTTAAAAGGAGCAACACATAGTGAATTTAGAGCTGACTTGCTAGTAGAGCAAATGAGAATAGAAAGCGATATTTTAAATAAATGTTTTATGCTTAGTGGGCTTGATAAGGAAGTTGAAATACCAAGAAATCTCACTCAATTAAAAGCTGAAAAAGTGGCTTATGGGACAGAACAGGCAAGCCAAGATTTGAATTTTGATGTAGTAAAAATTAGCCCTACAACACTAAGAATTACAGTAAAGCTTACTCAGCAAATGCTCTTTATGAGTGACTTTGATCTTGAGCAGATTGTATGGAGAGAATGCGTAAAAGCGTTTAAATCTAAGTTTGAAAGTATGATTCTTTACGAGGGATATGGTGAAGCAGGAAAATTTGCAGGCTTATTTGCGACAAATAAAATAGCTAGAGAAAATAAATTTATGACAGCACCTACGTTTGCAAAAGCACTTAATTTTGAAAATGCATTAATAAGTGCTGATTATGACCCAAGCAACACCGAGTTTTACGCGAATAAAACAGATATTAACACTCTTAGAACAACTGAAAAGGAAGCAAACACGGGCGTTTATTTGATTGATAAAGATAATACGCTTGTGGGAAGTAAAATTTCACATTGCCAAACTTTAAAAAGGGGTGATGTAGTGTTTGGTGATTTTAGCAATCTAGCACTAGCTACTTTTGGAAATCTCAGAATGTCAATGTTGCCACAAACGGCGGGACTTTTTGTTTTAGAAGCCTTTTATGATGTAGGTATGGGGTTATTAAATGAAAATGCGTTTTGTCTATCGCAAAATGTAATAGCATAACAAGGAGATAAAAAATGAAAAAATATGAAGTATTAGTTAGCTTTTATTACGAGAAAAAGACCTATCCAGTAGGTGATAGCATAGAGCTTAGCGAACAAGACGCTAAGCAGTTACTAAGGTCAAACTATATTAAAGAGCTTGATGAAACAACCAAACAAGCTAAAAAAGAAAGCAAAAAACAAGCTGAGCCAAAGTCAAACGATGAACCAAAAGCATATGAACCTAGCGATTTAGGTGAAGAACAGAAGGCAGATAAAAAAGGCAAGTAATGAAAATACACAAAACACTTGAGCGTGATTTGTCAAGACTATTTAAAAACGGCGTAGAAGTAGCCCACGAAAAGGGCAATTTTTACGCTAATTTTTCAAATAGACTTTTAAATTACGATGAGCTGAGTGAAATAAAAACTTCAATAATAGCTCTAAAAAGCTCAAGTGATTATGTATGCGTAGGTGATGAAATCACAATTAACAAAAATGTATATGAAGTTATAAAAAAAGAAATATACGCTGAAGTTAATAATAGATTTTATCTAAGAGAAGCAATAAAGAAAGCGACATTATGAAGATTACAGAGCAATTTATAGATAAACAAGCCAAAACACCAGCTATTAAAATCAATGAAATAATGCTGAATTTAAAATCAGTTTTAGAAAAGCTGATTAAAAATACTTCACTATTCGCACTAAATATTAAAAGCAGTGATGAATTTCCATTGTGTGTAATCACAGATAAGAGTGATAGCATAAGTGCAAATGCAGGGCAATATTTTCACATAATAGACTTAGATATTAGCGTGTTTGATAGTTCTTATACTAAATGTAATGAACTTGTATTTAATATCTTGCAAATGCTTAAAAGTGCAGAGTTAGGGGCGATGATAAAAGGCATTAAAAGTATTGAACGAGAACATATAGAACTTACGAATAAAGAAGCTTTTAAAATGTCTATTAAATGTGAGCTTAAGTATTCAACGGAGCATTTTGCGATATGAAGGCTTATTTAGGAAAAATCGTAGAAGTAAACTACGAAAAAAGCTTGGTTAAAGTTGATTATCAAGGAACAATAAGCGATTTTATGCCTTACAAGCAAGTGGCTAATTCTTATGTGAAAATCTACACACCAGCTAGAGTCGAAGAGCAAGTAAGCATAATTGAATTAGATGGTGGCTTTATGTATGCAATTGCAAGTTTTTTTAACGCTGATTATCCAAGTAACGGCGATGAATTTACACACAAAATCACTTATGAAGATGGCACAGAGCTAAGCTATAACACACAAAGTAGCACATTAGAAATCAACGTAGTAAAAACTATAAACATTACTTGCGTAGATTGTAATGTAAAAGCAAATACTGTTAAGGTTGATAGCCCTTCAGTTGATTTAGGGCTTGGTGGAACTGGAGTGATTACCTGTCAAAGCATTTGCCATTTCACAGGTGCACCACACGGTGATGGCTCAAGCAATACAAGGAGTGCAAAATGACTAAAGAAGCTATGAGCGAAGCTATATGTAATGCTCTTAGTAATGCTGGATATAAGCAAGTTAAAGGTGGAGCAAATCATAAAGCATTTAATAAAGAGTTTATAGATGCAATCGCTAGTGGAGTAGTAGCTGAAATTAAAGCTAACGCTAAAGCAGATATTACCAGTGGCTCAAGTGCTGGAAAATATTCAATTACATAAAAAGGAGAAAAAATGTCAGTAGGAAGTTTTGGAACAACAGTTATTAAAAAGAACAAAGGCGTTCCTTTAGTTAAAATTGATAACACAAGACCAACGGTACTAATTTTAGCAAGTGAAAACACAGGAATTAATTATTATTTATATGATGATTTAATCAATTTGGAGCAAGATTTAGAGCAACTAAAGCTAAAAGATACGGAATATTTAAACGATTTAAAGGCTGCTAATTTTAGCTCACAAATAGCTATTATCACTTATCACGATGATACATTAAACACTACTCAAAATTGCTTAGATGCTATTGATAAGCTAAATGATTGTGAGAATGCACTTAAAATCCGTGCGTTTTGGGTTTTATGTGATTTAGATAGCAATGATACTTATTTTAAACTTCATCAAAATGCAGTGAAAATGGGCTTTATTTTCTTTCATCAACTCAGCGAAAATACAGAAAGTGCGATTTTAACAAAGACTGAAAATTACCCAATCCAACAAGCGATAATCTCTTATCAATTAGTAACAAGAATTGGTGGTGGTATTCGCCCACTTAAAGCATTTTTATTAGCTAGATATAGCGAGTTATTAGCAAGTGAGCCTTATGCGTTTGGCAAAAGCTTATCAAGTAAGTATCTTAAAGGCATTACTGCAATAAATACAATCGCTACATATCTTGAAGGAGAAGACACCACAGCTGATAGGCTAAGAGCTAATTATATTACGATGGTAGTAAGTGATGATGGCTTTAAGATTTGGGGTTGTGAATGCAAAATTCAAAAACTTGAAGATGATTTTGCTGATATTAGAACAGGTATTATCATCAATGAATATGCAAGAGAGATTAAAAAAATACTTAAGAAAGTAAATGATGAAGATTTAGAGCTATTTAGCACTGTTTTTGCAGGCATAACTGATTTTAACAATAGATTAATTGCAAATAAAGTTGTTGCCTATGGGAAAATCAGTATTGATTTAGCAAAAAATACAGAAACGAGTTTAGCAGGTTGTGAAATCAGTATAGATTTTGATATACAAGAACGCCCAGTCGCTAAGAAGATTTATGGATTTATAAATAGAGTTACAGGGCATCTTGGCGTTATTATTGAAAATATTCAAAAGGCCGCATCATGAAAAAGCTAATCGTTCATAGAGATTTAAGAACCCCACAAGCAACCCTTAGCGTGTGGGATTTAAGAGCAGAAAATAACGAGAGCTTGTTTGAGTGTTTTGGTTGTGAGCCACCAGGAGAGCCTATAAACGAACTAAATAATGATAAACCAATCTTGCCTGGCCTATATAATGCGAGTTATTATTATAGCCCTAGATTTAAGAGAATATTAGCAAGACTTTGGAGTGATAATCCTAAAAACTATTTATCATGGGATAAGGCAGTGGCAATTCACACAGGCAATACTGACGCAGATACTCAATCTTGTCTTTTACCTGGCAAGACAAGAAACAATATAGGCGTTTGGCAAAGTAAGATGGCTTTTGATGAGCTAAATACGCATTTGCCTAATCCAAAATGCTATCTTGATAAAAACAATAATACAAAACTAGATGAAAACAAAAAGCCACTAGTAGCTTTCTTGGTAGAAATTATTTAAAGGAGAATAAATGAGAATAGAACCACAAGCACTTACAGGAGCAAATCTAACGATCAATGGCATTAAGTGCAAAGGTGCTTTAGTAGAAGCAGATTTGCCAGAGCATGAATTTATAACAAAAGAAGTAGCTGCTAGTATAGGCAAAAAAGAAATAGTTTTGCCAACCCTAAAGCCACAAAGCTTAAAAGTAGTTGTAAATGCAGTTGATAATGCTATGTTTAAATTAGCGTTTAATCCAAGTCTAAAAAGAACACTGATTGTACTTGAAAATAATATAAGTGATAACGACAAAAACACTAGTTATAAAATTGTTGCAAATGGCAAGATTAAAAAAATCACACCACCAAAAATCGCAATGGAAGAAGAGATTAAAGTAGAGATTGAGTTAAGTTGCTATGCATATACAGAGCTTATCAATTTAACTCCAGCATTTTTATATGATGTAGATAATGAGATATTAATGCCAGACGGCATTACAGATATTTACGCAGAAATTAGAAGTAATATTTAAGGAGATAATATGAATTTTAATAATTTTGATTTTAATACTTTATATAAAAGTGAGACTTATAAAAGGGGCGAGTTTGAAGTAACTTTAAAAGAGCTTTCAGTTCAGCAAATGAGAGCTGTTGACATTGAAAGAAAAAAAGATGAGTATAAAGGCACGATTTTAGGAATTGAATATGCAACCGATGGACTTATTACAGAAGAGATTTTTTACAAGTTGCCAAACTCAATACAAATGGAATTATCACAAATATGGTTAAGGCTAAACCTACCAGCAGACGCACTAGAAAAAATCGCAAAAAACTTGCCAAGTCCTACTGTGTAATAAGTAGGACCTTCAACACTTCGCTAAAAGATTGTGAAAAAATGACTTTTAGCGAAATCAAGTTTTATATGAGTGAAGCTGTGAAAATCATTAAAAGGGGTGGTTAGTGGCACAAGAAAAAGTCTTAGAATTTGGAGTTGGCATCAACGCTTGGAGTAAAGCATTTGAGCGTATTAGCAAAGAAAGTGAAATATTAGGCACTAAATATAATAATTTAATTCTTGATGGTTACGAGCAATACAAAAAAGCCCAAGAAGAACTAGCAGACAAAATCTCAAAAGGTGCTGAGTTAAATATCAGTGAAGCTCAAAATAAAATAAAAGAATTAGGCGACAGCTTAAAATTAGCACTAAAGCAAAAGCTAGTAGTAGATACTAAAGAAGCCTTTGATAATATTGTAAGCAATGGAGCGAAAGCATTTGCGGGCTTTTATACTCTTAAAAATGCATTTGGAAAATATGTAAGTGCTGCTGCAAGTTTTGAAGAAGACATTAATAGTGTCAAAAACCCACTTTCACTAAGCCAAGAACAGACAAAAGCCTATGAAAACGCTATTAAAAATCTAGCAAGAACCACCCCAACAGCCACAAGCGAATTAATAGCAATTAGTCAGGTACTCGTTCAAAACGGAGTAAATGCTAGTAATCTAAACGAAATAACAGCACTAGCTAATAAGGTTGCAATCAGTTTTAGATTAGATAGCATAAAAGCAGCAGAGCTTACAGGAAAGCTTAGTCAAATGGGGCTAAAAGCTGATGAGATAAATCTACTTGCAGGTCAAATTCATAATCTTGGCGAGAGCTTACAAACCAATCCACAAGCGATATTAAACGCAGTGGGTAAATTAGGCGAGAGCGGTAAGCAAATCGGATTTAGTTTAAAACAAACCGCCGCACTTAGCGGGGCGTTAAATAGTTTAGGAGTTGGAGCAAACGAGAGCGAAAAAGCAATAGAAAAGCTTTATGAAAGCTTTGCAAAAGGCGATAATAATGCACTTTTACAAATGGGAATATACCCAGCTGATTTTGCTAATGCACTTAAGCAAAATGTAGATGTTGCGCTTCAAGCATTTATGAAAATGATAAGCAAATATGACAGCCACACACAAAAGCAACTTTTAACAGGTCTTGTAGGTGCTAAAGAAAGCACGGCTTTGCTAAAACTAGCTCAAAATATGGATATTTATACTGAAGCTAAAAAGAAAATGAACGATATAAATGCTAATAGTAAGCTTGATGGTGAAGTTGGAGCAGCACAACAAGGCTTTAATAATCAGCTTAAAATCTTTAATAATAGTGTTACGGATTTATGGCAAAACATAGGAAACGCACTTTTGCCAACTATTAGCACTCTTTTAGACTATCTTACAAAGAGCATTCATTTAGTAAGTGATTTTACAGCAAATCATCAAACGTTAACACAAATCGTGGTAGGCGGTGTAAGTGCATTAGTCGCTTACAAGAGTGCATTGTTTGCAATTGAGAGTGGAAAAAGTGTTTTTAAATTAATAGGTTTGCCTATAACGGCACTAAATGAGCATGTAAAATTAGCAACGCTTTTAAATCGTTCTTATAATGCGAGTTTTAATCCTAGTATTTTTACTAAAATGAAAAATGCTTTATTTACATATACTGTTGCAGTTGAAAGTAGCACGATAAAGCAAAGAAGAGCTATAAATAATTTGTTTTTTGATATTCCAAAAATTGCAAAAAATAGTTTAAGCAAGATAAATCCAATGTCACTAATAAAATCAAGTAATAAAGCTCTTAAAACTTATGCTAGTCATTTATTACTTTATTCAAAAGCACAAAGTCTAGCATTCGCAAATATTACAAAAAGTGCAACGTTAAATCTAGTAAGTATGCCGAGTAGACTTTTTAAAGCAGTTACTAGCTTTAATCCACTAGCCTTTATAAAAAGCTCATTTTTAACAATTCCAAAGCTGATAGCAAGTGTGAGCAGTGGAGCAATTAATGTGATTTTAGGAGCTTTTAATGTCTTAAGAGTTGCATGTCTAACAAACCCTATCGGACTTGTAATAAGTGCTATTGCTGGAATTGGTTTTGCAGTGTGGAAAAATTGGGATATTATAAAATCATTTTTTAGCGGAGTTTATGATGGCTTTTCTAGTGCATTTGCTCCGATTACCGAGAGTTTAGCACCTACATTTAACGCAATAGGCATAGGTGTAGATTGGGTGTGGGATAAGACAAAAGGATTTTTTAGTTTTTTTACTACACAAATAGAGCATTCAAGCGAACAATTAGAGAGTGCGAAAAGTGTAGGTGAGCGTTTCGGGCAAGGACTAGCTAAAGTATTTGAGATAATTCCAATGGCTATTAAAGGTGCTATTGACATAATTAAAGAGCTTATTGATTGGATACATAAAGCTTATGATTATACAGTAGGACTAATTGATAAAGCGAGTGAAATCACAGGAAGTATCGGCGATAGTATAAGCGACGCGTGGGATAGCACCAAAAAGGCTTTTAGCACTGGTTTTGGCTTGTGGGGAGATGATGAGCAAAAAGTCATCAAAAATACACAAGTAAATGAGCTAATAAAACTAAACGCAGAATATGATAAAGCTAAACAAGAGCAAGTGATAAACAATCAAAATAAGCAAAAAAGCATAACTGATAATAAACAAGTAAATATTTATGTAGATAATCAACAATCAGCACAAGAAATAGCAGCAATAGTTCAAACACAAAATTATAGCTTTGCTGATTTTTAGGAGTAAAAATGGTAATTATGATTGATGATATAGAGCTTTATATTAAAGATGGAATTGATGGTATAAAGCGAACTCTAACGCCTAAGATAAATAAAGTTGAAGGTATTGCTAATACATTTTATCAATGTGTTGGTGGATATACTGAAGAAATAAGCTTTAATGCTTATTTGGTAGAAGATAGGCTAGATATTTTAGATAAACTTGATGAGATTGTAAAAACTAAAAAGATTGTGGATTTTATGTGTTTTGATGATTTTTTAGATTGCAAGATACTCATCACTAGCAAAACAGACAGCCCTGAGCTTTTTACTCGTGGGGCAGAGCCAAAAAGCAGTATATATCACGCAAAAAGCGTAACAATTACAGGCTATTTAATAAATAAGGATAGCGAATGATTAACAGGAATTAAAAATATAAAAGACATAGAAAAACAAGCCAACAAAGAGATAAAGAATGCACTAAATAGAGCATTAAATAAAGTAGGTAAAAAGCAATAGAAGAAATGATGGGAAACTCAGGATTAAAATCAAAAAAGATTTTTAGCAATTCAAAAGTATTTTTTTAAAGTAAGACCTAAACAAGATGAATTAAAAGCTAGTATTTGGGTAAGTAAAACAAGACTAAGTTATAGCGAGATACAACATTCATGGAATGAGCGTAAAAATGCACCAAAGGCAGTAGGTTTAAATGTACGTGAAATAACATTAGCAGAAAAAATCGGTTATAAAAAAATAACTCTAGAAGACGCACTAAAAATTAAGCCAAAAGACTATTTAGGAGCTTTTGTAATAAGCAAAAAACCGATTAATCAGAACGGATTTCGCACTAGTGTTGGCAAAATTCATTCATATTATCGTGGCAAAAATGTGACAAAAATCACAAGAACCGAAGAAGTACATTTTTTAAATAGAACAAATGTAAGGCTATGTGATATGGTTGATAGAGATAAAATAAATGAGCTAGTAGATGAAGCTTTTACCGAAGAACTAAAAAAGGGATAGAATTTAAAGTCAGTATTAATATTTAATGTTTTTTTAAAATTGCTCTTTTAGAAAACATAGTATATTATTAACAAAATTGTAAATTTTTTTGTTATACTTCATTTATATTGTTGTTTTAAACCGTGTTTTTAATATTTAGTTTTATGTAGGTGTAAAAAAAGAAAGGATATTAGATGAAAAGTGCTGTAAAATCATTTTTTTATGGATTTAGTAATATGTTTGGTACTGGAAATATAATTAAGTGCACTGGCATTAAGTCTATTAATGAAAACTATAATGATTTTATTTCAAAAACACAGAATGTTAGGAAAAATATAGATGCAGAATACAACGAACAAGTTAAAAAAATCAGACATCAATGATATTGCACTAAATCAACAAAACAATACTTTTATTACCGTAAATCAGGTAACTAATAATTTTCATAAATTATCAAAAGAGCAACAAAATAGACTTATTGATATTATGGAAAGACAAACAAATCATATTATAGATATAGATAATTCTTTTATTGATGAATTTAGGAAAGATAATGAAGTAGTAAGAAGTCTAGCACCAGAACAAATAAAATATATGGGCAAAGGTCAGATTATGGCATTTATTATAACTATTATGGGGCTTGGTTTATGCGGATTTTTGGCTTATATAGAATGTCCTTGGTTAGCAGGATTTAGCTTATTGGGTTCTCTAACGGCATTAAGTGCACAATTCATGGATAAAGATAATAAAAAAAATCAAGATAACAAAAATAAAAGTTAGAATTTAAATCGTATTTTAGAATTTATTTTGTGTATTTTAGGGATTTATTGCTCCTTTTCAAATTTAAAGACTTCGTATAATTTGTCTTTTACTTCTTCGTATGTTTGGGCTTTTATATAATTTTGTAGCCAACTCTCAACCCAAGGAAAGCCTTAACTTTCCTTTTTTTTAAAAACTAACAAAATTAAAGTCTTATACCATATTCATTTAAAATCAAAGTAAGAGATTTTCTTTTTGAAAAATCTGTAGTAGTTACTATAGTATATCCTTTTGTTTTTATTCTTTGTAAAATATGTTTTGAAATATTAAATTTAGTGTTTAGAAAATTGAATTGATTTTCTGACATTGTTTTTTTTCTTAAATGAGATAAAAATGGATTTTTATCTTCATTTTTATTAGATTTTAAACCATTTCTAAATTCATAATCTTCATAATTGCTTTCTTGAATATTATCGTGTATTATGTGTTCTCTCATATTATTATAAAAATCTTTCAAATTACCATTATCTAATATCTGTCTTAATATTTCTTTTGGAACATCATTTAAATAAGGATTTTTTAATATCAAATTATCTATATTAAGTGGTGTGAAATAATAAGATTGTTCATGGCTTAACACAAGACATAAACTGAAAGTATCTTCATAATAATCAAAATAAATATTAACTTTTACTTGATGATATTTATAACTTAGTTTTAAACAATCTCGTGGTTTTCCTAAAGCTGACATTAAATATTTTTGCTTCAAAAACTCTTTTACATCATTCATTTTTATTTCTTTTGTTGTATATTTTTCTACTTCATTTATAAAATAATCAAGTTTTTTTTGCTGTTCGTAATTTTCAATAAATGGCTCTACCCACGATGGGATTTCTTTTAGTTTCCAATTTGCTACAGAGTTATAACTCATTCCTACCATTTTTGAAAAATCATCTCTACTTAATTTTAATTCTTTTAATTTATTACTAAATTCATCATAGGTCATTATTATTCCTTTTTTTTAATTAAAAGTGTATTTTAACATAATATTTTTAACTAAAGATTAAAAAATAATCTTGACAAGTTTTAATTTTTAGTGTATTATTTTATCATATTTTTAATTATTAGTTAAAAATAAATAATTACAAAGGAGTTTTTATGACAGATTTAGTTGTTATAAACGGACAGAATGTAGAGTTTGAAGTAGTAAATGGTGGAACATTTACCACTTCTTTGAGTGTGGCTCAAGTGTTCGAGAAAAACCACAAAAACATTATACGCAAAATTAATGAATTTCCAAAAGATGATTTTAACCAGCTCAATTTTGAGCCCGTTACATACTTAGACGCAAAAGGCGAAGAAAGAAAAGCCTATAAAATCACCCGTGATGGGTTTGTTATGCTTGTAATGGGTTTTACTGGAGAAAAAGCTTATCGCTTTAAGATTGATTATATTAATGCGTTTAATAAAATACAGCATTTGCTAAAAAATAAAGAGCTTGAAAGTAATAATAAACTAATATCAAACCTAGAGAAAAGAAATAAGCGAGTTGCTTTAGGTTATAAATCACAATTAGCACAACAAAAAGAAAAGTATGAATTAAAGCTTAAGGTTTTAGAGTGCGAACTAGAGCATAAAAACAAGATTGACTATGACAAGCCAAGCCAAGAGCTAAAGAAAGCATTGGCAGAGCGTGGGTGGTTGCTTATGAATAAGAATGAATTTTTATTTATCGCCGAACACTTAGCTACTAAAATCAATAGTGGAGCTTCTTATATTTTAGGTACAAATAAGCCAAAGTGCTTAAATCAATTAGCAACAATCGCACACCACGCTTGTATTAAAAAATATGAGAGTGATATTGATTATTTGCTTGGTAAAAAAATTAAATATTGGGGACTAACAGACCATATTGAAGAGCTAAAAATAAAAAGAGCTGATAGCGTATGGTCGCCTATTTATAATAAATGGGTTATTGAAGATGGAGAACAAATCGCAGGTTGGGAACTTGAATTAAAATGGAAAGGGGATACAAAAATACAACATGGGAGCTAATGGCTCCCATTGATTAAATTAGAATTTATTTTATGTATTTTAAAGGCTTATTACTATTAGTTTGTTTATCAAAAAAAGGCAACAAAAATGGCAACACTATAAAATAAAATTTTATTTTATAGTATCTTGTAACTCCAATCGGGGTCACCATTTTAATTATTCTTTTTTGATTATTCTTTTTATAAA
>NZ_JACGAV010000021.1:0-22316 GCF_020137645.1 Campylobacter sp. RM12637 | reverse complement strand
CTTCATTTTGATCTTGTAAATCATCTTTTACTTCTTCAAGGTTTTCTTCGTTGTCTATTTGCTCATCTTCATTTAGAAAAGCATTATTTTCTTTAATATTATCTTGCAAGTGCTTTTTATAATTTTGATAAGCATTTTTAGCAAAATGCACTAATTCTAATAGATTTTGCCTTTTTAATTCACTATCAAAAAGGCATTCTATATCGCTTAAAATCTGCTTAATATTTTCAGTATCGCCGTATTTTATAAAACCAAAATCCTTGCTAAATTTTGCAAAAACATCCAAACAAGCATTAAAATACTCATCATTTATATTTTTAGCCAATATATTTTCACTACTAAAAATAGCGGTTCTATAATTTCTAATATCTTCTATCATAGATTATCTCTCATAGTTTTTGCAATACTTAAAAGCTCTTCTTTATTATCCATACCAAGCTTTATGCTAAACCCTAAGAAAATATTTTCATAAGTTCCGCTGTTTAATTCTACACTTTCAAGCTTGTCGCATACAGCATTAAAGCCCATTTTTATAAAGCTTATATCGTTTGATTTAAGTGGGATTTTTTCTATGATTTTATTATCTTTAGCCAAAAAAACACTATTCATATCTAATTTAAAACTAATATCACCTAACTCATTTACGCTAAAAGCATTACTAGGATTAAAGATTAAATCAAGCTTTTTATTAAGCACATCTGAATGCACTGCTAGATAAAAAGTGCTTAAACCACTATCATTTGGGATACTTTTAATATCAGGAAATTTACTAACTAGCATTGAGTTTATGTATTTATAAAATTCACTATTTAGCTCTATGCTCTTATTTGCGTTTTTCAAAAACTCACTTTTAGTGTATTTATCAATAATATCACTGACTGATTTTATATCATCTAAATTAGTCCAAAAACAATGCTTCAAAAGCTCTAAATCCTCGCAAATCACCTCATCTCTACCGCTTAAATAAACGCTAGTTTTTATTATCTTAATAGCCTTTAAAAGCCTTCTTTCGCTTACATCTATTTCAATCTTTGCTAGCTCTTTTTTGATATCAATTATCGCGTCTATTACTTCTTTACCAAGCCTTACCTTAAGAGAATTTTCTTTTATCATTTTTAATTCATCTAGGCTAAAAGCATTTGCAATATCTACATTTGCACCTTGCTCATTACCATTTAAAAGCTTTGTTAAATCTCTTTTTTGAGTAAGTCTTGGCACTACAAGTCTCATTAAAAACCTATCATATAATGCTTCTAATCCTTCTCCTTCATCAGGAAATTCATTACTTGCAGCAATAAGTCCAAGTAGTGGCACATCTATTATATCTTTGCCATTTTTATAGATTTTTTCATTTATTATCGTTAAAAGCGTGTTGAGTATTGCAGGTGAGCTTTTCCAAATCTCATCTAAAAACACCACATTAGAAGTTGGCAAAAAGCCTTCAATTTGGCGTTTTAGCTCATCGTTTTTAAGTGAAGTTAAAGATAGCGGTCCAAAAACTTCTTCAGGAGTGCTAAATCTATTCATAAGATATTCAAAATAATTTGCGTCTTTAAAAATATTGCTAATTCTTCTTGCTACAAGGCTTTTTGCAGTTCCTGGAGGTCCATAGTAAAATACACTCTCACCTGCTAAAAAGCATAAAATACTAAGATTTATAATATCATCTTTGCCAACAAGCCCAAGGCTTAAATCCTTTTTCATTTTCAAAATGCGTTCTTTCATTTTTTATCCTTTTTTATAAAATGTAAAAGGATTGTAGCAAATGGGTAGTCCTGATTATGTCCATATAGAATTTTTTAAAAAAATTTTAGGAATTTTATAAATTAAAATTCCTAAATGAAATTATTTTAAGTATTTTAAACATACTCCTGAATAAAATGCAGCGGCATTAACTAAAGTATCATCATCATAAATATATCTAGGGTCGTGTAGATAATAATCATTCTTATTTAAAATAAAGGCATAAGCACCTTTGCAATGCTCTAACATAAAAGAAAAATCTTCGCTACCCATTAATGGCTCGTGAAATTCATCACAATTTTGCTCTCCAAATAATTCACACGCTACACCAAAAGCTAATTTTTGCGCTTCATCATCATTAATTGTAGCTGCTCCTATTTGAATAAATTCAAGCTCAACTTTTACCTTAAAAAGTAACTCGCAAGATTTAGCAATATTGTTTAATTGCTCTATTATCGTATTTCTATCATCATTATTAAAGGTTCTAATATTAGCAAGTAATAATGCCTTATCTTGTAAGATATTAAAGCTAGTTTCATTTCCACTTAGAGCTGCTCCAAATGTTATAACAGCTTGATTTTTAGCTGCTATATTTCTAGCAGTTACAAATCCCGCTTGGGTTATAAAATGAGCCATCGCACCCATTATATCACTAGCTTTTTCAGGAGCACTACCATGCCCACCAACTCCACTAATATTTACCCTAAGTGCGTCAGCTCCTGCCATCATAGCCCCACGCTTAAGACAAAATAATTTATTAGTTTTACTTGGGATATTGTGATAACCAAATATAAAATCACTCTTAAATCTAGTAAATAAATTATCATCAATCATAGCTTTAGCACCGCCTCTACCTTCTTCAGCAGGTTGAAAGACAAAATTAATAGTGCCATCAAATTCACTCTTACTTAAATATTTAGCCGCTAATAATAAACTCGCCGTATGTCCATCATGCCCACAAGCGTGCATTAAACCTTCATTCTTAGAAGCATAGCTTACTCCACTAGCTTCGTTTATTACAAGTGCATCCATATCAGCTCTTAAAGCTATACTTTTATTTGAATTACCTTTCTTTAAAACCCCAACAACTCCTGTTACGCCTACATTTTCATAAACTTCTACGCCAAATTCTCTTAATTTGTTCGCAACTAACTTTGCTGTTTTAAATTCTTTTAATCCTAGTTCAGGATTTTCGTGAATACATTTTCTAATCTCTATAAACTCGCTTGAAAGTTTTTTAATCTCTTCTATCATTTTAACTCCTTTTTCATTTCTTTAAATTCTTGTGCCAAAAACTTTGCTGTATAGCTTTTATCAGCGTATTTTTTAGCAAGTTCTAATGGATTACCTGTCGCAATTATCTTACCACCCCTAAAACCGCCTTCAGGACCCATATCTATAATATAATCAGCGTTTTTGATTAAATCCAAATTATGCTCAATTACAAAAACACTATTTCCAGCATCTACTAAATGCTGCAACACTTTTACTAATTTTTGCGTATCTGCAAAATGAAGCCCCGTAGTTGGTTCATCAAGTAAATAAAGTGTATTTCCTGTATCACTTCTGCTTAATTCTTTAGATATTTTTATCCTTTGAGCTTCCCCACCACTTAAGGTTGTAGCGTTTTGACCTAAGGTTATATAATCAAGCCCTACATCCATTAAGGTCTTTAATTTTTGCTTAATCTTAGGGTGTTTTGCAAAAAACTCATAAGCTTCTGCTACACTCATTTCTAAAACATCAGCTATATTTTTGTCTTTATATTTAATCTCTAGTGTTTGATGGTTGTATCTTTTACCCCCACAAGCATCACAGGTAATATTTACATCGGGTAAAAAGTGCATAGAGATTTTAAGCTCACCTTCTCCGCTACATTTTTCACACCTTCCACCTGCAACATTGAAGCTAAAGCGACCGATTTTATATCCTCTAATCTGTGCTTCAGGAACATTTGCAAATAAATTCCTAATCTCATCCATAAGCCCTGTATATGTTGCTGGATTGCTTCTTGGAGTTTTTCCTATTGGACTTTGATCTAGAAAAATTACTTTGTCTAATTTATCAAGACCTTTGTATGTAATATCATTAATTACTGCTTTTGCTCTATTTAGATTTGCTCTTGCAATTGGTAGAAGTGAATGCAGCATTAATGAGCTTTTACCACTACCGCTTACTCCTGTTACACAAACTAAATTCCTAAGTGGGAATTTCACACTTAAATCCTTTATATTGTTTTGATTAATTCCGCTTAATTCTAAATATTCATCACTCTTTCTAGCCTTATAAAGGTCTATGTCTTTTTTACGATTTATATACAATGCAGTTTCGCATTTGCTTTTAAGCAATTCTTTATAAGTGCCATTAAAGATAATCTCCCCACCACTAGTTCCAGCCCTAGGTCCAATCTCAACGATTACATCAGCACTCTCAATTGTCTTTCTATCGTGTTCTACTACTATTAGAGTATTTCCTTTAGCCTGCAAGCTTTTTAGAGTATTTATTAGTTTTTGTGTATCTCTTTCGTGAAGACCTATGCTAGGCTCATCTAATACATATAAAACCCCGCTTAATCCACTTCCAATTTGAGAAGCAATCCTAATTCTTTGAGCTTCTCCACCACTAATTGTCCTTGCATCTCTACCTAGTGTTAAATACCCCAAGCCAACATCATTTAAGAAAAATAATCTTTCATTAATTTCTTTAATAATAGGATAAGATATTTCATAATCTTGCTTATTTAAATTATTAAAATTCTCTATTTTAAAAAATTCGCAAATCTCTTCAATAGGTATGCTAATAACTTCTGCTATGCTTTTACCATTTACTAACACAGCTAAGCTTTGCTCGTTTAGTCTAAAGCCTTTACAAGATGGGCAGGTTTTTTCTGTTATGTATTCGTTAAAATCTTTATCATCTTTTAAGATTTCATAACTTATCTTAATAGCTCCATCAAAAGTTTTTTTGATATTATGTTTATTCCATAAAAAGCTAAATTCCGTAGCACTTCCGTATAAAATAAGCTTTTTTTGATATTCACTTAATTCTTCATAAGGCTTATTTGTAGGGATTTTTTCTGCTTCACAAAATGCTAAAAGTAACTTTGAATAATAACTTTTATTAAAGCCCATCATAGTGCGAACTGCACCATCTTCTATACTTCTTTCATAATTTATAATTTTTTCTTGGTCAATACTCATTCTAATGCCTAAACCATCACATAAAGAACAAGCTCCTTTAGGGCTATTAAATGAAAAGCTTAAAGGCTCAAGTTTATTAAATGAAATTTTGCATTTAAAACAAGCATTATGAAGCGAATAATGAATATTTTTATTACTTTCTAATAATTCTAACTCACACTCACCATAACTTAAACTTAAAGCTTTTTCAACAGCTTGAGCTAAACGACTTTTATTATCATCACTAATTCTTAGCCTATCAACTACTAATTTAATAGTATGCTTTTTAGTTTTAGCTAATTCTATTGGCTCATCTAGTCGTGTTAGTGTGCCGTTTATTAAAATATTTATAAAACCTTGAGCTTTTAGGCTTTCAAGAAGTGGTGCGAATGTGCCTTTTTTTTCTTTAACTAAAGGAGCTAAAATCATTGCCTTTTCGCTAAATTTTGCCATTTCGTTTATTATATCTTCTGTATCCATTTTATTGATTTTTTCTCCACATTTATGACAATGCTGAACTCCAATTTTTGAATACAAAAGTCTTAAATAATCATATATTTCAGTAATTGTTCCAACGGTTGAGCGTGGGTTTTTGCTAGTTGATTTTTGATCAATTGCAATAGCAGGGGTTAAGCCTTCTATTTTTTCTACATTTGGTTTTCTAAATTTATCTAAAAATTGCCTAGCATAAGCACTAAGACTTTCTATATAACGGCGTTGTCCTTCTGCATAAAGCGTATCAAAAGCTAAAGTAGATTTTCCACTACCACTAAGCCCTGTAAAAACTATTAATTTATTTTTAGGTAGTGTTAGGCTTATATTTTTTAAGTTATTTTCACTTGCGTTTATAACTTGAATTTCATTATTCATTAAATACTCCGTGTTGTTTTAGAACTTCTATTATTGATAAAGTCAATACAAACAATAAAAATCCTATGAAAAGTTTTTTTTGCGTATTATTGCTAATTTTATGAAACAGCCAATTACCAACCCAAACTCCAGGCAAACTTGAAATAGCAATTATTGCACCAGCAGTATAATCAACATGATTTGTAATTGCCATAGAAACAAAAGCAGCACTTCCAGCAAAAGCTACAAAAAGACCACTAAATGAAGCAGCTTTTTTAATATTAAAATTACAAATTGCAACTAAAGCAGGCGTGAGTAATGCTCCACCACCTATCCCACCACTTGTAGCAATTGCACCTATTATTAAACCTACGAAAAATTGTAATAATTTTGAATTCTTTTCAGGCTCAATTGGATTTGCAGGAGTAAAATAAAGTTTAACAATAGCCCAAATAATTAAAAAACAAATAATATAAGCAATCATTAAATTACTTGCAAATTTCATAATAAAACCAACGCTAAAACCACCAACTAAACCACCTAAAGCAGGATATAAAGCATTTTTTACTTGCAATGTGCCTTTTTTATAATTTAAATATGAATTATAAAAAGATGAAAAAACCATTTGCATAACGCTAATTCCAACAGCAATCTTAGGTGAATACCCAACAAAAGTTGTCATAATAGGCACAACAGCAGTCCCACCACCTATTGCAAAAAGCCCTGCAGTAAAACCAACTAAAAGCCCATCTAAAATAAAAATAATATAAGTAAGTAATGTGTATTCTTCTATCATAAAAAACTCCTAAGGCGTAATCTTAATTAACTTAGCTTACACTTTTCTTTCTTATAATAATTAAAACTTATTTAAGGAAAGATTAATGCTTGATACAATTGATTATTCAGTTAAACATTTTTTTAAACATATTTTAAGAAGTAAATTAGAAACCACAAATTCTTTAGATGAAGCTGAATATTATGGTGCTAGTATTTGTTTAGGAGATAATGTAAAAGAATTATTTTGTTATTTAATATTTAAAAAAGAAAGCTTACAAGCTCTTGCTTCAAGATTATTAGGCGATGATGATAAGATGAGTGAAGATGATTATTGTGATTTATGCAAAGAAGTAGCAAATCAAATCATAGGTTATGCAAAAAGATTATTAGCTGATGCTTATGATGATTATTCAATTAGTGTGCCTGAATATTTAGGAAGGGTAAGTGATTTTAAATTAGGCTTTACTCACGAGTTTTTTTATAAACTAGAAAATAATACCTTTTGCGTTGGTATAGTAGAGAAGAAAAAATAATGCAAACACAAGAGCAACCTACTAGAATTCTAAATGCAACTTATGAAGAATTGCTAGATGTTAGCGTAGATTTTATAAGTGAGTTAGGAACTACACAACTTAGCGTTAGAGAATTTTTAGAACTTGGAATTGGCTCTGTTATTGATTTAGAAAAACCAGCAGGTGAGAGTGTAGAACTTTATGTAAATAATAGAATTTTTGGTAAAGGCGAAGTAATGGTTTATGAAAGAAATTTAGCAATTCGTATAAATGAAATACTAAGCTCAAAAACCGTTATTCAATATTTTAAAAAAGAGTTGTGATGAAAAAAATAATCTTGCTACTAATTAGTTTAAATCTTTTTGCGAACAATATCATAAATTATAATATTTATAAAAGAGATGATAGGATTGATGTTATGCTAAGCTTTGATTCTCCATATAACGCAAAAGATGGAGATATTAGAATATTAAGTGGAAGCGATTATGTAGGCGTAGTATTAAATAATGTTAAAATTTCTGAAAGAAATTCTCAAATATTAAATATGCCTTACGCAGAACAATTATTAATGTATCCATTAGGCGAAAGCACGGTTTTAGAATTTAAAACAAAAGAAAAAATAAATGTCATTCCTGCACTTACAAAAGATGATGGTTTTGGGCTTAGAATTAGAGTTATGCCAAAAACCACAAACCAAGTGCAAAATAATGAAATAAAATATGCAGAAGATAATAATATAGATAGTAAATTGTATTCAATGATAAGTGTTTTAGCAATATTAGTTTTGATATTAATATTTGTAAAAAGACAACTTGCAAAAAAAGGAAAAATATCTAATTTAAATTCTAAGCAAAAAGTTGCTAGTTTTTTAAATATTAATGAAAATCAAGCCGTAGTAATTTGTGAAAAACAACTTGATAAAGATAACAAATTCATAGTTATTGATTATGAAAATTCAAGATACAAATTAATAATAGGAAATACAAATATTTGGCTTGATGCACCTAATCAAACTGAAGAGAATTTTGAAAGTTATTTTGAAGAAAACAAACAAAAATTACAAAATATGATAAAGCAAAATGCTCTTAATTCATATAAAGAAAAAATAAGTAAAATATAAGGAGTTAAAATGAGAAATAGAAATAAAAAAACAAAAATAACAATATTTTTTTCAATAATTATAGTTGTTGTATTGGCAAGTTTTATTGCTTTTTCAAATACTTTTGAAAGAATTGCTCCTAATATTTCTTTAGACAACAACCAAGAAGATACAATTTATTGGAATGCTAGAGATAAAATAAATTTAAAAGTTGAAGATAATTTAGGACTAAAAAATTTAAAAGTTGAATTTAGTAAAGATAACGAAGAAACAAAAAATATATTAATAAATAAAACTTTAAATGGTAAAGAATTTAATGTTGAATTAGACCTTCCAAAACCAAAATTTAATGAAAAATTAGATAAATACACAATATATATTAAAGCTAATGATAAAAGTTTGTGGAATTGGTTTGGTGGAAATGTAAGCGAAAAAATAATTAATGTTATAGTAGATAATAAAAAACCTCAAGTAAGCGTAATAGCTAATTCATACAATATAACTCAAGGCGGTGCTGCTAGCGTTGTATTTTACGCACAAGATGATAATCTAACTGATTTATATATAGAAGTTAATAATAGAATTTTCAAAGTTGCTCCTTTTATGAAAGATGATTATTACATAGCTTTAATTGCTTGGGACTTAAGAGATGGAGATGAATTTGAAGCTAGAATTGTTGCAAAAGATAAAGCAAATAATATAATTAAAGAAAGAATTCCATACTATTACTCAAATAAAAAATATAGAGTTTCACATATTGAAGTAGGAGACGCTTTCATTGATGGTAAAATTAGAGATTTGTATGAAGCAAATTCTGATAATTCTTTAAGCGATAGAGCTTTAATATTTGACTTTGTGAATGCAAAATTAAGACAAGAAAATGAAAAATTAATTCATAAAGTTACACAAGTAGTAAGCAATGAATTAGTGACTGATTTTAAACTAAATGCGTTTTTACCACTAAAAAATGGTATGAAAGTTGCAGATTTTGGTGACCATAGATATTACAAATATAATGGAAATCAAATTAGTGAAAGCTATCATATGGGACTTGATTTAGCAAGTACAAAAATGGCACCTATTGTGTTAGGAAATGATGGTAAAATAGTTTTTGCACAAGATAATGGAATTTATGGATTAAATTTAATAATTGATCATGGTTTAGGTCTTTATACTTTATATGGACACTGCACTAAAAAAAATGTAGAAATTGGCGATATAGTTAATGCTAAAAGCACTATAGCTAATACAGGAACAAGTGGTTTAGCATTAGGGGATCATTTACATTTTGGTGTTTTGGTTCAAGGTGTTGAGGTAAGACCAGAAGAGTGGATGGATACTAAGTGGCTTAATGATAATATATTTGGAATTATCAAAAAAGCAAAAGAAGTTATAAACAAAAAATAAGGGAAAAAAATGTTACAAACTACAATAGCTAAAGAAGTAACAAATGTTGGAATTGGACTACATAAAGGTAGTGCTATTAAGATAAAATTTAGCCCACTAGGTGCTAATAGTGGAGTGGTATTTCATAGAACAGATATTAATAAATTTTACGAAGCAAATTATAAAAGCGTAATCAATACTCAAATGGCTACGGTAATTGGAGATAAAGATGGTTATATATCTACAATTGAGCATTTAATGAGTGCTGTTAGCTCTTATGGAATTGATAATTTATTAATAAGTATTGATGCAAATGAAGCACCTGTTTTAGATGGTTCAGCGGCTGGTTTTTGTGCTATGCTTGATGAAGCAGGTATTAAACAACTTGACGCTAAAAAACAAATATTTGTTGTTAAAAAAGAAATAAAAGTTCAAGAAGGAGATAAATTTGCAAGTCTTAGTCCTACAAATGCTCCTACTTATGATTTTACTATAAACTTTAAGCACCCATCAATTAATACTCAAAACTATATTTACAAGGCTAATAAACAAAATTTCATAAATGAAATTGCAAGTGCTAGGACTTTTGGGTTTTTAAAAGATGTTGAGTATTTAAAATCAAAAGGATTAGCATTAGGTGGTAGTTTAGAAAACGCTGTTGTTTTAGATGATAATGGCATATTAAATCCTGAAGGATTAAGATTTAGTAATGAATTTGTAAGACATAAAATCCTTGATGCGATTGGTGATTTATATATGTTAGGTAAAGCAACTTTTGCTAACTATAAAGCTTACGCAAGTAGCCACGATTTAAATCATAAACTAACTCTTGAATTGCTAAACAATCCAAATTCTTATGAATTAGTAACTCTTAGTGATGATACAAACAAAGATTTATTAAAGGCATTCACATTAAACTTTTAGTAGTGCCTATGGCAAATCTCATTGGAATATATGATGATAATAATTTGTTAAAAGAAGAAATCAAAATCATAAATAAAACCAGTGAAGATTTGCCAAAAATTATGCAAGAACTATTAAATAAATATAATTTTAGCGAATTAGCCTACGCTAATGGACCAGGCTCATATATGTCTTTAAAAATTGTTTATGTATTTTTAAGCACAATTGCCCTTGTTAAAAACATACCATTAAAAGCAATTAGTGGTTTTACATTTACAAAGAATAATTTAATAAAAGCTAATAACAACTTATATTTTACCCTTGCTGATGATAAAATCAAATTAATTAAAAATGATAATTTTAAAGATGAGTTTTTTATACCAAATGAGTATAATTTCAAATTCTTAGAAAGTAATTTACCAAATTATTTTTTACCTGCTATTTAGGAATATAAATGAGAAACGAAATATGTTTAAAATCACCTGCTACTAGTGCGAATTTAGGTGCTGGATTTGATTGTCTAGGACTTGCTTTAGACTTTTATAATGAAACAATAATTAAAAGAAATAATTTTTTTAAAATATCTATTAAGGGTGAAGGTGAAGATAATCCTTATCTTAAAAAACATAATTTATTTATTACCATTTTTAATGAAACTTACATAAAGCTAACTGGTAAAAAAGACTTATTTAGCTTTAATTTCATAAACAATATTCCTTTAAGTCGTGGATTGGGTAGTTCTAGCTCTATAATTGTAGGAGCAATTGCTAGTGCTTATTATCTAGCAGGACTTGAAGTTAATAAAGATACCATATTAAACAACGCCTTAATATACGAAAATCATCCTGATAATATTAGCCCTGCGGCACTTGGTGGATTTGTTTGTTCGGTAGTTGATAAGGATAATGTAAAATATATAAAAACTGATATTTCTAGTGATGTTAAAGCAGTAGTTTGTATCCCAAATAAACAAATCTCAACAAATGTTAGTCGTTCGGCTTTACCTAAGCATTTAAGCCTTGCTGATACTAGCTTTAATATAAGCAGAAGCTCACTTACAACTGCAGCTTTTATGAGTAAAAATTATGAAATGTTAAAGATTGCAAGTTTTGACAAGCTTCACGAAAATCGTAGAATGAAAGCTGTTCCTGAATTATTTAAAGTGCGTGAATTGGCTCGTAAAAATGGTGCATTAATGAGTAATTTAAGCGGTTCTGGTTCAACTTTTTTTAATCTATGTTATAAAGATGATGCAAACAAACTAAAAACCATACTAGAAAATAATTTTCCTAATATGAAAGTATTAGAGCTTAATTTCAATAATCAAGGAATAATAATAAGCTAATTTTGCTTATTTAAATATTCCTTAGCTTTATATAAAATATCCTTATCTAAAACCTCATCAAAATACTTAAAGCTAATTCCGTGCTGAACATCTCCATCTATTAAATCCCCGCTTTTTCGGTTTTCTAAGTCAATTTCGGCTATTTTAAATCCATCTAAGGTATTAGCAAATTTAATCAATCTATCACTAAATTCAAACTTACTAAGCAAATAACAATAGCTCTTAACCCCATTTCTTCCTACTCTTCCACGAAGTTGATGAAGTGTAGATAAGCCGTATCGCTCTGGTGCAACGATTACAATTATGCTTAATCTTGGCAGTGAAATTCCAACTTCTACTATAGTAGTGCTTAATAATACATTTCCATTTTCAGCAAATTGCAATAATATATTATCCTTTTCTTTATCCTTGCCGTGCGTATAATAAACTTTATCAAAATTCTTCTCATAAAAGCTAATAACACTCTCAAGTGGTTTATAAGATGAGCTTTTACTCTCTTCTATTAAAGGATAAACTATTATTGCTTGATGGTTTTGTTTATTTTCGCTTTTTATGTGATTAAATAATTCATTGCTATTTGCTATTGTGATTAGTTTTGTTTCTATTTCTTTTTTGAATGGTAGTTCTTTTATGAAAGAATAGCTGTAAATATCACTATGAATTAATGCGGTTGTTCTAGGTATTGGCGTAGCTGAAAACTCTATATAATGCGGATTTTCTTTATCATTTGTAGCTAAATCTTTAAGCTTCATTCTTTGCTTAGCTCCAAATCGTTGTTGCTCATCAACCATAACTAAAGTAGCATCATCTAAACTAGCCCATAAAAGTGCGTGAGTGCCTATTACAAAATTTGCTTCTTTTAATTCATCTTGCATTAATTTAGTCTTGCTTGATACAAAATGCAATATCTTTAAAAACCCTGGCAAAAGTCTTTTAGCTTCATTATAAAGTTGTTGGGCTAAAACGCTTGTTGGTGCCATTAAAACCACTTTTTTAGGATAACACATAAGCGCTGCTGCAAAAATCACTAAGCTTTTTCCACAACCAACATCTCCCATTACTATTCTAATTTTATGATGAATACTTTCAAGGTCATTTTTAATATCATTTATCGCATTTATCTGGTCGCTTGTCGGCTTAAAAGGTAGAGATTTTAACCATTTGTTTATATCAAAAGTTTTAATTTTTTTGTATAAAGTATCGTTTTTATAAGTTTCGTTAAGTCTTTTTATGTGATGGTAAATCTCAACGAATTTTAAGCATTCGTTTAATTCTTTTGAATTAAGCAATTTCATTGCTTCTTGGCTATTTTCTTTCATAATTAATAGCAATTTTATATGCTCATCTAATAAATTAAATTCTTTTAAAGCTTCATAAGTTAAATATTTATTTTTTATCTTACAAATCTCTTTATCACTTACACCTTTTATCAAATAATTAGCAGTGATTTCTCCACTATCTTTAATGATTTTTGGATTAATAAATTGCAAAAGTCCTGCAAAATCGCCTAATTTCCCATAAATAATTAGCTCTTTATTTATAGCAAAAAGTGCATTATGAAAAGGTCTTAAATTAAATATAGTAATAGTGCATTCACACTCCCAATTATATGAATACGCAATTATACTAAGCCTTTTGCCTGGTAGTTGTTTTTTAGATTTTATTATAACTTTTGTGCAATTTAGCTCATTTAATATAGGCTCATTATTTAATCTTAAATCATCAAATTTTTTAGGCATTAAAAGAGCTAATTCAACTATATCTTTACAAGATAATTTTTCTAAATCCTTATTCATTATTACCTATTACATAAAAACTAAGCTCGGTAATACTTTTTTGATTTTTTAAAAAATCATTACAAGTTTTAAGCTCTAAATCTTTAATTATCTTTGTAATTTCTCTTAATTCGCCTTGTTTTAAATCACTAAAACACTCGCTACTTGCAATGCTATGACGATTTTGAGTGGTTGAGTATTTTAAAATCTCACTACCTACTAAAAAATCTTTAGCCTTTTTAAACTCATCTTCACTTATTCCAAATTCTACTAATTTTTTAAACTCTTCTTGAACTATTTTTATAGCTTCTTTTTTGCTTTCATTTTTTGTTTGTAAATAGCCTGAAATAAGATAATTTTTCTTAAACGCTACTAAAAACGCAAAAGCCGAATAAGCTAAGCCCCTTTTTACTCTGATTTCTTCGGTAATTCTTGAGCCAAATCCACCGCCTAAAACATAAATAGCAAGACTTATAATAGCTCTTTCATAAATGCTTTTAATCTCTACGCTGCTTATAAACCTAACAAAAGCTTGTGATATTTCTTTGCTTTCTTCTTTATAAAAACTCTCATTTGTTTTTAATTTTTCATAAGAACTTTGCTTATTGTTTAAAAGTTTTTTAACTTTACTAATATCATCTAAATTTGCACTAATTACTATCTTATTTGCTTGATTTTTAAGGTTTAAAATATAATTTTTAAATTCTTTTTCATCTAAAGCTTCAAAATCGCCAAATTTATCATTTTTAAAATCATTTTTAAAATAATTCTCATATAATTTCATCTTTGCTAAATTATCGTAATCTTGAATATGGATTAAAAAATAATTTTTTATTTTGTTTTTGATTAATTCAAAATTAGTAATTTCGGTATTTAAAAGCATATTATTAAAAGCATTTAAGCAATTATCAAGCTCTTTTTTAAGACAAACTATATCAAATGTAAAATCAAAATAATTAGCACTAGCACTAATATTAATTGCACTTTGCTCTAATTTTATATAAAACTCATCATCTAAACTCTCATTGTAAAAAAACTCAGCTGCCATAGCATTAGCATTATGAAAAATCCTTCCATAATTAGGATAGCTAATACTAATATATACTAAATCATCATTGGTTTTTAAATGCACAAAATTATTCATTGTAGTATTCCAAAATATTATATGCTGTATCTCTTTTAGCTGGATTTTCGCCTAAATCACGGATTAATTCTATCATTTGCTGTTCATTCATTCTATATTTTGCACCTGCTGCTGCAACAACATTTTCTTCCATCATAGTCGAGCCTAAGTCATTTGCGCCAAATTTTAATGCGAGTTGCCCTACTGCACTTCCTTGAGTAACCCAAGAGCTTTGAATGTTTGCAAAATTATCTAAATATATTCTAGAAATTGCTAATAATCTTAAATATCTATTAGAACTTGCATTCATTAAATGTGGATTTTCAGCCTTTAATCTAGTGTTTTTACCTTGAAAACTCCATAAAATAAAAGCTCTAAAGCCACCTGTTATATCTTGAAGATTTCTTAAATAGTCTAAATGCTCAATTATTTCTTCATCGCTTTCAACATGCCCAAACATCATAGTTGCACTACTAAGTAAGCCTAATTCATGAGCTTCTTTATGAATTCTTAGCCAAGTAGCAGTATCGCATTTACTAGGTGCTACCATATCTCTTACTCTATCGCTTAAAATCTCTGCACCTGCTCCAGGGATAGAAAATAGCCCACAATCGCTCATTCTTTTTAATACTTCTTTAGTGCTAATTTTGCTAATTTTTGCAATATATTCAATCTCAACTGCACTAAAGCCGTGAATTGTAATGCTAGGATAATTTGTGCTTATATATCTTAATAAATCTTCATACCAAGTAATATCAAGTTTTGGATGAACCCCACCTTGAAATAATATTTGAGTGCCACCAATTGCTAATAATTCTTCAATCTTTTGTCCGATTTGCTCGTATGTTAAAATATAACTATCGCTATCCTTTGCGTGGCGATAAAAAGCACAGAATTTACAATCAACTAAACAAATATTTGTGTAATTAATATTTCTATCTACTACAAAAGTAGTAAGTTTGCTTGGATGAAGCTTATTTTTTACTGCATAAGCAATCTGACCTAAAGTAGCTAAATCAGAATTTCTTAATAAATTAAGTGCTTGTTCTTTAGTAATTCTTGGGACTATTCCTTTTGGTGCATAAGGATTTTCCCAATCTTTATGGATATTAAATGCTGAAGTTTTATAATTTGTATTTATTTTTTTACTTAATAATGCTGCGTTCATATTGTCCTTACTTTATATAATTTATTAATGAGCCAAGACGCTCTATTCTACATTCAATCTTATCGCCACTTTTTAAAAATTTAGGCGGATTAAAGCCCATTCCAACGCCACTTGGAGTGCCTGTGCTAATGATAGTTCCAGCCTTTAAACAAGTGTAATTTGATAATTCTTTTAAGATATAAGGAATATCAAAAATTAATAAATTAGTATTAGAACTTTGTCTTAATTCATCATTTACAAAACATTCTATTTTTAAATTACTTGCTTCTTTTATACTAAGACTTGTATTTATAAAACTACCAAACGGGCAAGAATTAGCTAAACTTTTTCCCATATACCATTGCTTATGTTTGTTTTGAATTGCCCTATCGCTAATATCATTTAAAATGGTATATCCTAAAATATAATCATCAAAATCACTTGTATCATCTAATTTATAAGCGTCTTTTCTAAGTATAAATGCAAGTTCGCATTCATAGTCTAATTTTTCGCCACTAATATCTAAAATATCAAATGGATTAGAAAACTCATTTACTCTTTTTGCAAAATAAACAGCTTCTTCTCTTTTGCCATCAAACTCAATTCCTTTAAATTTATAGCTTTCTTTTGCGTGTTCTAAATAATTTATCCCTAAGCATATAATATCTTGATAAGGAGATTTGATTGGAGATAATAACTTAACTTCGCTAAGCATAAAAGCATCTTCAATCAATTCTAATCTATCAAAATAAGAAGAATAATTTTTAAAATAACCCACCTTATTATTATCGCCTAAATTCCCATGATAAACTACATTATCTTTCATAAATCTAATCAATTTCATACTAACCCCTTTTTACTAGATTTTCTAAAATATATTGCTCTAATTTAGTCTTAGGTATGCTAAGTTCATTTGCTTTATTATAAATTTCAACAACAATTGCGTTGTATTTTTCATATTCAAAATGCGATAAATGTATTTGCCACGCTGCTTTTATTTGTCTAAGACTTGCTATTTTTCTTGTATAAATCTTAAAAATATCAAAACATATAAAAATAGCAGAAGTTACAAATACAGCACTAATTAAACTAAAATGAAAGTCAATTTTTTCAAATAAAAAATGAGTAGCAATAGTTAATGGTGTAAGCACGATTAAGCACAATATAAAATATATAAAATAAGTATTAAAATAATTAAACTTAAAATGTAATTTCGCTGGGTCAATTAACATTCCTTCATTATAAAGGCTATTTGCTTCTATTAAATCTAAAAATTTTACAGGCTCGTTTGAGAATTTAAAAAGCTTATTAATTAGTAATTCTTTCATTTCAATCCTTAAAAATTTCATTATATTTTAACGCTGCTAAATCAAAAAATTCTTTAGCTTTTTCATCTCCTAAAGATTTTTGAACGCACTCTTCAAATTCTGGTAAAAGTTTTAATAATTTATCTTTTAATTCATCGCTAGGCAAAGTCTTTATGGTATTTAAAACAGATACTAAAGCTAAGGCTTTTTCTTTATCATTTTCAGGCATTAAACTTGCGTATTTATTAAATATTTCTTCTAAATTATCGCACAATAATGCACATTTTTCGTTTTCATTATGAATTAGGCTTAAAACTTCTTCTTGAGTAAAATTAGCTGTATTTTTTTCTTCTTTTCTTACAAAATCTCCATGTTTATCAAGCTCTTTAAAAACCTTTTTTAAAATAGTTACGAAAAACAATACTATAAAAATTATACCTATTACATAAATTCCAACTTCATTCATAGTCTATTTCCTTTTTTAAACACATTATCATAAACGCTTAAAGCTACTGCTATAAAAATTATAATAAATGATATTAATTTATGTTGATTTATTGGCTCATTGTATAAAAAAATAGCAACTAAAAAAGAAATTATCGGGCAAATATATTGCATATATGAAAGTAATGTTAAGCTTAATTTTTGCGTAGCATAATTGTATCCTAACATAGGTAGCAAGGTTACAAGCC
This sequence comes from Campylobacter sp. RM12637, assembly GCF_020137645.1. Classification (NCBI taxonomy): domain Bacteria; kingdom Pseudomonadati; phylum Campylobacterota; class Epsilonproteobacteria; order Campylobacterales; family Campylobacteraceae; genus Campylobacter; species Campylobacter sp. RM12637. Next base: position 4,479 of record NZ_JACGAV010000021.1, on the reverse strand, counting down.
CACTAAGTGCAAGTAATACTCCTAAATAATCAATATCAAAATGAGCTAAATTCGTTGGGATAGAAAATAAAAATATTAAAGCAAAAGGAGTGATTAATAATGTTTCTAAGAAAAACCCATAAACGCTACTTACATAAACTTTTTTACGAATAATCGTATAAAAATTAACTAAGAGCGCTAAAGTAATTGATAATATAGGTAAAGCTCCTAAAGTAATTACTTCAAATAAACACGCAAAAATCACTAAACTAACACTAATAATTCCTAATTTACTCATATTTTCTTTTAAAAATACTTTTGCAAAAATTATCCCAAATAATGGACTTAAAAAATATCCTAAAGAAGTTTCTAAAATCAAATTCTTTTGAATCATATAAATATAAAGACCCCAATCTCCACTAATTAAAGCACCACAAATAAAAAGATTAAAAGCCATTTTTAAAGATTTTAATTCTTGTAAGGCTTTTTTAAATTGCCCTATAATTATTAAAAATATTGCTAAAAATATAACCGACCAAACTATCCTATGCGACATTACTACAAAGGCATCTAATGTATCAAGTTGTTTGTAAAAAATAGGCACTAAACCCCAAAATACAAAAACAACAAAAGCTACAAAAAATCCATAATTCATAAAAATTTTTCCTTAAAATGTAAAACTTATCTCATATAATCATAATTTACTAAATTAAAAAAAGGAGAAACGATGAATTGGTCGCTAGATTCATATAAAAATTATAAAGCTCTTCAGCAACCAAACTATGAAAACAAGGAAGAATTAGAAAATGTAGTAAATGAATTAAAATCGTATCCACCTTTAATATTTGCTATGGAAGCAAATGAATTAAAAAACGAATTAGCAGCAGTTTGTAAAGGAGATGCGTTTTTATTACAAGGTGGTGATTGTGCTGAAAGTTTTAATGATTTTAGTGCAAATAATATCCGTGATATGTTTAAATTATTTTTGCAAATGGCATTAGTTTTGCAATTTGGTGGGTCAAAAAAAGTAGTAAAAATTGCTCGTATGGCAGGACAATTTGCAAAGCCTAGAAGCTCTGATTTTGAGAATAAAGATGGTATAAGCTTACCAAGTTATCGTGGAGATATTATAAATGATTGTGAGTTTTGCGAAAGTGCAAGAGTTCCAAAAGCTAAAAAAATGCTAAAAGCTTATATGCAAAGCTCTGCTACGCTTAATTTACTTCGTGCATTTAGTGTAGGTGGACTTGCCGATTTAGCCCAAGTGCATAAATGGAATTTAGGTTTCGTAAGACGCGCTGATATTGATGATAAATACGCACTTTTAACTCAAAGATTAACAGAAGCACTTGATTTTTTTAAGGCTTGTGGAATAACTAGCTTAAATGATGCTAGATTGCACGAAACAAAAATCTACACAAGCCACGAAGCCTTGCTTTTACCTTACGAAGAAGCACTTACTAGAATAGATAGCTTAAGTGGAGCTTATTATGATTGTTCAGCTCATATGCTATGGATTGGCGAGAGAACTCGTGGGCTTGATGATGCTCATGTGCATTTTTTAAGCGGAGTTAAAAATCCAATAGGTGTTAAAATAGGACCTAGTGCTAGTGCTAGTGATATATTAGCCTTAGCTGATAAGCTAAATCCACAAGATGAAGCAGGAAGATTAAATATAATCATTAGAATGGGTGCTAGTAAGATTAAAAATCTTGAAAATATCTTTAAAGAATTAAGCAAAGAGCAAAGAAATATAATCTATAGCATAGACCCAATGCACGGCAATACTCAAAGCGTAAATGGCTATAAGACTAGAAAATTTGATGATATTTTAGATGAAGTTAAAAATTTCTGGCATATTGCAAGAGCTAATAATATAATTCCTGGTGGGGTTCATTTTGAAATGACAGGACAAAATGTAACCGAATGTTTAGGCGGAAGCGTAGGAGTTAGCGAAAGCGATTTAGCAAGACGCTATGAGACCCAATGCGATCCTAGATTAAATGCAGACCAAGCATTAGAACTTGCATTTTTAATAGCTGAATTAATGAAGCAAAAATGAAAAACATTGTTTTAATCGGTTTTATGGGCTGCGGTAAAAGCACAACTGCAAGAAGGCTTAGTAAGATTATTAAAAAAGAAGTAGTAGATACTGATAGCATAATAAAACAAAGAACTGGGCTTGAGATTAAAGAGATTTTTGAGCGTTATGGAGAAGAATATTTTAGGAATTTAGAAAAAGAATTAAGAGATGAATTAGCCACAAAAAGTGATTTAATCATCTCTTGTGGCGGTGGTTTTGCTAATTTACAAGATTTAAGAAAATTAGGTTTTGTAGTGTTTTTAGACCTTAGTTTTTACAAAATCGCAACAAGGCTTAAAAACGATACTAAACGCCCATTATTTGATGAAAAGGCGAAATTGCTTTATGATAAAAGAATGCCACTTTATAATAACGCTTGTGATATAAAAGTAAATATTTTAAATCTAAAAGCAAGAGAACTTGCTAAGATTTTAGAATTTTTCTTAGGCACTAATATCACAAATGATGTTAGAAAAGCCTTTATAAAACCTAGCCTAAATAGAAAAATAAATCGCAAAATTAAACCTATAAAAACTGATAAGTTTAAATTAAACCCAATAAGAGCTAATTAACTTAGCTCTTATTATCGCTTCCCCATTTACACATCATATTAAGAATTGGTATTAATGATTTTCCTTTATTGCTTAGGCTATATTCAACCTTAGGTGGGATTTGCGGATATTCGGTGCGTATTATTAAATCATCTTGCTCTAATTCTTTTAATGCCTTTGTTAAACTCTTAAAAGAAATTCCAATAAGCATTCTTTTAAGCTCATTATATCTTATAATCTCATTGATTGATAAAAGATACAAAATACTCATTTTATATTTTCCTGAAATTAGGTTTAGCGTATAATAAATTCCACATTTATTATAATCATTTTTTATTTTCATTACTCTCCTTTTGGTTAGTATCTAACAATTTTGTTCGTATTGACTTAAAATAAAGTAAAAATTATAATCTAATTTTATTTTTAAACAAGGAGAAATTATGAAAAATGTTTTATTAGTTAATGGTGCTAAAGCTTTTGCTAATGCAGGTGCAAGACTAAATGCAAGTTTGCAACAAGTTGCGTATGATACTTTAGTAGAAAATGGTTTTAATGTAGAACAAACCATAATTGATGATGGATATGATGTATTAGATGAAGTAGAAAAATATGTAAGAGCTGATATTATAATTTATCAAATTCCAGGATTTTGGATGAATGCACCTTGGATAGTATGGGAATATTTTTCAAAAGTTTTTGGAGCTGCTTTTGGTAAATTATGTGCTAGTGATGGAAGAAGTAGAAGTGATGCTAGTAAAAAATACGGCTCTGGTGGGCTTAGTCAAAATAAAAAATATATGCTATCTTGGACTTGGAATGCACCTGAAGAAGCATTTACTGATAAAGAGCAATTTTTTGGTGGTGTCGGTATTGATGGAGTTAGCTTAAATCTTCATAAAACTCATGAGTTTTTAGGTATGAGTGCACTTAAAACTTTTGCTTGTTATGATGTAGTAAAAGACCCGCAAGCAGAAAAATATTTTAAAGACTATAAAGAACATATCTTAAATGAAATAGTAAAAAAATAATATTTTGGATTTAGTTTTTCTAAATCCAAAATTAAAAAAATTTAAATTTATTTTAAATATTTTTAATAATTTTTTAATTTAAATTACAAGCAAATAATTTATATTGTTTTAAGTTCATATAACCTATAATCAAAATCTTAATCTAAATCAACAAACAAGGAAAAACTATGAAACTATCAACCAAAATTGCATTGTTTTCATTCATTGGAATTTTAATTAATTCTATAGTTTTAGTATCACTTCATAAATACTATGATAACTACTCTGTAAATTACACAAAACATACGGTAGAAGATGAAATTTTAACAGCTAAAAAACAGCAAGTTAAAGCTCTGGTAGAAAGTGTTATGAAGTATTCTGGTGCTATTTATGAAGAGTATAAAAATGATAATAACTTAAGTGAGTTTAAAAATAAACTACAAGATTATTTATCTAAAGTAAGATTTGGTAGAGCAAATAGTTATTACACCGTGTTTGATAAAGATGGAAACATATACTATCACCCATCTGCTTCTTGGATAAACAATAATAAATTTAACGAAAAAGACGCAAAAGGAATGTATTTCATACAAGAAATGATTAAGAGTGCTGATAATAATGATGGTTATATAAGATATTTTTATGAAGATTCAAATTCTAATAAAGTTACTGAAAAACTAGCATATACAGGTAAGGATAAAACAAGTGGGCTTTATTTTATGACTTGGTTATCTTGGGAGACAATTAGCAAAACTTCAATAGAAAAAGTATCAAAAGATACAGAAGAACAAAGCTATAATAATATGATTACTTTTATAATTACTACTGCACTTATAATAGTTGCGATTGTAAGCTTATC
>NZ_JACGAV010000020.1:0-25943 GCF_020137645.1 Campylobacter sp. RM12637 | reverse complement strand
GAATTTGAAATAGGAATTTCAAATTCTTATAATTCTACGCCGATGGCTTGATTAATTGAGCTTAAGCCGTCGTTTTCTATTAATTTTGTAAGCTCATCATTTATATTTCTAGCAATTCTAGGTCCAACGAAAATCATAGATGAAAGCACTTGAACTAAACTAGCACCCCATTTTATACGCTCATAAGCTTGAGCCGCGTCAAATACCCCGCCACTACTAATAATTATGCCTTTTTTATGCACGCTTGGTGCGATTGCTTTTAGCATATTTAAAGACTTTTCGGCTAATACTTTACCACTTAGACCACCTGCCTTAGTTAAATCAGGCTTTTTGCTAAGCGAATAATCTTGTGTAGTATTGCTTAAAATCACTCCACAAGCATTAGCATTTAAAGCTGTTAGACTTAATTCAGTAGCCAAGCCAAAGTCCATATCAGGAGCAAATTTTATAAATTTTGGCACATCATTAATAGCATTTAGTCTAGTAAAAATTTCTTCAATAAATTTAGCATTTTGTAAATCTCTTAGATTTGGAGTATTAGGCGAACTTATATTAATTACAAAAGCGTCTGCATAAGGCTTTAGCTCACGAACTAAAACCTCATAATCATTTATCGCTTCTTCATTAGGTGTAACCTTATTTTTACCTATATTTATAAAAAGTGGAGGTAGTTTTGAGAAATTCTCACGCATTAAATTTGCTTTTGCAACTTCTACGCCATCATTATTAAACCCCATTGCATTGCGAATGCTAAGCTCATCTACTAATCTTTCAATTCTTGGGCGAGGATTACCTGGCTGAGCCTTAGGAGTGATTGCTCCGACTTCAATGAAACCAAAGCCAAGATTTGCTAAAGGAGCTACCACTTCAGCATTTTTATCAAATCCTGCTGCAAGTCCAATAGGATTAGAAAATTTCATATTGATTAATTCATTTTCTAAATTCTTATAAGTTTTTTTATAATCAACTACTTTTAAAAATCTTTGAGTTTTAAGAGCTTTGATTACTAAATGGTGCATATCTTCAGGGTCAAACTTAAATATAACTTTTTTTGCTAATTCATACATTTACTTACCTTTATAATGTTTTTGAAAAGGTCTTTTCACCTTTATTTTTCATATAAGCATCAAATCCCATACAAATATTACGGATTAATAATGTGCCTGTTTCATTTACTTTTATTTCATCATCACTAATTTGTAAAAATTCAGCATAAGTTTTTAAATATTCTTTTGCATCGTTAAAATAATCCCAAAATACTATTTTAAATTCTTTTTCAATTGCTTTAATATTAAGACTAAAATTAGCCATTAAACTCATTATTACAGCTTTTCTAATTAAATCATCATTATTAAGTTTAATTCCCCTATGAAATGGTAATTTGCCATTATCAATAGCTGCTTCATAAAGGTTTAAATCTTTATAATTTTGTGCGTAATAATTAAGTCCTTCTCCAATACTAGTAAGCCCAACGCCAACTAAAATAGCCCCACCTTTTGTAGTATAACCTTGAAAATTCCTATGAAGTGTGCCATTTTCTAAAGCCTTAAATAATTCATCATTAGGTTTTGCAAAATGATCCATTCCTATCATTTTATAGCCATTTTCGCCTAAAAATTTCGCAGTATGTTTTAGAATTTCTAACTTAGTTTTAGCTTCAGGAATAGTGCTTTCATCAAATTTTCTCATATTCTTTTTAATCCAAGGCACATGAGCGTAATTAAATACAGCAAGTCTATCAGGATTTATTTTTAAAATTGTCTCAAGTGTTTTGCTAAATGAGTTTAAATCCTGGTAAGGAAGTCCGTAAATTAAATCAGTATTTATACTTTTTACTCCATTTGCTCTTGCTAGTTTTACTGCATTTTCTGTAATTTCGTAAGGTTGAATTCTATGAATTTCTTTTTGCACTTTAGGGTCAAAATCTTGCACACCAAAGCTAATTCTATTTATGCCGTATTTTGCAAATACGCTCATTTGTTCAACATTTAAAAATCTAGGGTCAATCTCGCAAGAAAGCTCACTATCAGGTAAAAACTCAAATATTTCATTAATTTTTTTAAGCAAGATTTCAAGTTGAGCTGCACTAAAAAATGTAGGCGTTCCACCGCCAAAGTGCATTTGAATAGCTTTTTTTGTCTTAAGATGAGTTTTTAAAATATCAAGCTCTCTTAAAATATAATCTAAATACCTTTCTTTTTTATCTTCATTAGCTGTATAAATTACATTACAGCCACAAAAATAACAAGCCGAACGACAAAACGGCAAGTGAAAGTAAAGCGATAAAGGCTTATTTTCGTTACTTTCTAAATCTTTTATAAAATCATTATATTTATAATCTTCGCCAAACTCAATAGCTGTTGGATATGAAGTATATCTTGGGCCACTTGTTTGATATTTTGCTAATACACTAAAATCCATTTTCATCCCCTTAACATTTCGGCTAATTCTTTAGCGTGATAAGTGATTATTAGTTTTGCACCCGCTCTTTTAAAACTAATCATAGTTTCCATTAAGATTTTTGGATAATCTACAAGCCCAGCTATTCCAGCATTTTTAAGCATTGAATACTCCCCGCTTACATTATAAACACATAGTGGAAGTAGTGAGTTTTGGCTAATTTCTTTAACTACATCTAAATATGCTAAAGCAGGTTTTACCATTAATATATCAGCACCTTGCTTTTCATCCTCTAAGCTTTCATGTAAAGCTTCTTTTCCGTTTGCATAATCCATTTGATAAGCTTTTCTATCGCCTTTTTTAGGAGCTGAATTAGCCACATCACGGAAAGGTCCATAGTATGCACTTGCGAATTTGGTTGAATAAGCCATAATTGGTAATGTATCAAAGCCATTTTCATCTAAAGTAGTTCTTAAAGTTTTTATTATTCCATCCATCATTCCACTAGGTGCAATCATATCCACACCAGCTCTAGCCATTACTAAAGCTTGTTTGCTAGAATTTAAAAGCGTAATTTCATTATTTAAATACCCATCTTCATCTAATACTCCGCAATGTCCGTGGTCTGTGTATTCACAAAAGCATAAATCAGCAATTAAATATAAGCTATCACCAAAACGCTCTTTAATAGCTCTAATAGCACGAGCTATAAGCCCATTATCGCTCATTGCATCACTTCCGCAACTATCTTTTGCGCTTTCATCTAATACGCCAAATAATAAAATACTCTTAATTCCAAGCTTTAAACATTCATTACATTCTGCTAGTAATTCATCAAATCCTAATTGATAAACTCCTGGCATTGATTTAATCTCAATTTTTGCACTTTTTTTATCTACTACAAATAAAGGGTAAATCAAATCGTTTAAGCTAAGTTGGTTTTCCTTTACTAAATCCCTAATTATAGGGCTTTTTCTAAGTCGTCTAAATTTACGCACACTAAACTCCTTTTTTTGTATAATTAAGGCTAATTAAATCAAAAAAGAGTTAAACAATGTTAGTTGAAATTTCAAAACAAGCAAATTTACCTACAAGATTTGGAAATTTTATTATCCAATCTTTTAAAGAAAACGAAAAAGAGCATTTAGTAATTATGAAAGGCGAAATTAGTGATGAGATTAATGTTCGCATACATTCTGAATGCCTTACAGGTGATGCTTTAGGCTCTCTTAAATGCGATTGCAGAGACCAATTAAAAGCATCTTTAAGATATATTGAAGCAAATGGCGGAATGGTTATTTATCTTCGTCAAGAAGGTCGTGGAATAGGTCTATTTAATAAAGTAAATGCTTATAATTTACAAGATAATGGATTTGATACACTTGAAGCGAATTTAAAACTAGGCTTTAAAGATGACGAAAGAGATTATAAAATAGTTGATTTTATACTTGAATATTACAAAATTAAAAGCGTAAGATTGCTTACAAATAATCCTTTAAAATTAAAAGCTATTAGTAAAGATGTAAAACGCATACCATTAATAATGCAAAGCAATGAATACAATAAACAATATCTAAAAGTTAAATCTTGCAAAATGGGGCATATGCTAAATGAATAATGAATTTTTAGCTTTTATAAATTCATATGAAGATGAATTAAAAAAATACAATAAAGTTCATAATATTACAAGATTAAAAGATATAAAAGCAGCAGCACTTGATAGTATTGAAATACTTAATTTCGTAGAATTTAAATCAGGAATTAATATAGCAGATATTGGCTCAGGTGCTGGTTTTCCTGCTATATTTTTAGCTTTTTTAAAAAGAGATTGTAATTTTTATTTGTATGAGCCAAGTTATAAAAAATCAGCATTTTTATCGCTAATTAAAGCTAAGTTTAATTTAGATAATGTGTTTATTAAACCTATAAAAGTTGAATGTGAAAAAGACTTAAAATGTGATTTGATAACTTCAAGAGCTTTTGCAAAAACAGAACTAATTGTTACTTTATGTAATGATATAACCAATGATAATACGAAATTTATTTTATACAAAGGCTCATTCGTAAAAGATGAGCTAGATTGCTTAAATGAATATAAATTACACGAGAGAAATAATAGAATTTTTTTAGAATTTTATAAAAAAGATTTCAAAATTATTACAAATTAAGCTTAGTTTATTTTTTTTAAGATTATAATTAGCAGATTATTTTAATTTCTATTTAAGGAGCAGTTATGGCAAATCCATCGCAAAATCTTGGCTATGATTATACCGTAGCTAAGTGGTTTATGTTCGCATGTATTTTGTTTGGCATAATCGGTATGGGAATTGGAACTTTAATCGCGTTTCAATTAGCATTTCCTGAGCTAAATAATATTGCAGGTGAATATTCTACATTTGGCCGCCTAAGACCACTTCATACAAACGGAGTTGTTTATGGCTTTATGCTTTCAGGTATTTGGGCTACTTGGTATTATGTAGGTCAAAGAGTTTTAAAAGTTTCATTAAGAGAATCAAAATTCTTAATGTTCATAGGTAAAGCTCATTTTATAATCTTTATGATTACTATATTATTAGCTGTTGTAAGTCTTTTTGCTGGTGTTACAACTTCAAAAGAATACGCAGAACTTGAATGGCCTTTTGATATAGCAGTTGTTGTTATTTGGGTTTTATGGGGTATGGGAATTTTTGGACTTATTGGAATTCGCCGTGAAAAAAGTCTTTATATTTCTATTTGGTATTACATTGCGACATTTTTAGGCGTGGCAATGCTTTATTTATTTAATAATATGGAAGTTCCTACAAAATTAGTTACAGGAATGGGTTCTTGGCTTCATTCAGTATCTATGTATGCAGGAAGTAATGATGCTTTAATTCAATGGTGGTGGGGACATAATGCGGTTGCTTTTGTTTTCACGGTTGCAATTATTGCTGAAATATATTATTTCTTACCAAAAGAAAGTGGTCAGCCAGTATTTTCTTATAAATTATCACTATTTTCATTCTGGTCTTTAATGTTTATATATTTATGGGCAGGCGGACACCATTTGATTTATTCAACCGTTCCTGATTGGATGCAAACAATGGGTTCAATTTTCTCTGTTGTATTAATATTACCAAGTTGGGGTAGTGCAATCAATATCTTACTTACAATGAAAGGTGAATGGCACCAAGTAAAAGAAAGCCCATTAATTAAGTTTATGATTTTTGCTTCAACATTTTATATGTTCAGCACACTTGAGGGTTCAATTCAATCAGTTAAATCAATCAATGCTCTAGCACACTTTACAGACTGGATTCCAGGACACGTGCATGATGGAACACTTGGTTGGGTAGGATTTATGACTATGGCTGCAATTTATCATATGACTCCAAGGGTATTTAAAAAAGAGATTTATAGTAAAAAAATTATGGAATACCAATTTACTATCCAAACTTTAGGAATTGTATTATTCTTTAGCTCAATGTGGATTGCTGGAATTACTCAAGGTATGATGTGGAGAGCTTATGATGATTATGGAACTCTAACTTATTCATTTATTGATACTGTTATAGCACTACATCCTTATTTTATAATAAGAGCTATTGGTGGTTTATTATATTTAATAGGATTTTTTATGTTTGCTTATAATATTTATAAGTCAGTTACTTCAAGCAGAAGCGTTGAAGTTGAACCAAAATCAGCAAGTCCAATGCAAGCGTAAGGAGGTAAAAAATGTTTAGTTGGTTAGAAAAAAATCCTTTCTTTTTTGCGGTATTTGTATTTGTTGTTATTGCTTATGCTGGTGTTGTAGAAATTCTACCTGCATTTAGTCCTAACGCTAGACCAATTGAGAGTAAAAAGCCTTATACAGCTTTAGAACTTGCAGGTCGTCATGTTTATATTAAAGAAAGCTGCAATGCATGTCACTCACAATTAATTCGTCCATTTAAAGCAGAAACAGATAGATATGGTGCTTATTCAAAAACAGGTGAATATGCTTATGATAGACCATTTTTATGGGGTTCAAAAAGAACAGGTCCTGATTTAATGAGAGTTGGTAATTATAGAACTACTGATTGGCATGAAAATCATATGAAAAAACCTGTTTCTGTAGTGCCTAGCTCAATTATGCCTGAATACCCACATTTATTTAAAAAGAATTCAGATTTAGATACAGCTTATGCTGAAGCTTTAACTGTTAAAAAAGTTTTTAATGTTCCTTATGATGAAGAAGGATATCCAAAATTAGGAACTTATGAAGAAGCTCGTAAAATGATGGTAGAACAAGCCACACCTATTGTTGATGCAATGAGTGATGAAGAAGTAAAAAAAGCGTTTGAACCTTGCCGTGCAAATGCACTTGATAGTAAATGCGAAATTAAAGAAATAGTTGCATTAATTGCGTATTTAAATAGCTTAAAGTAAGGAAGAATTATGAGTTTGGTTGAACTTGTGCAATATCAAGGACATGCTTATTTTTTCCTTGTGGCGTTTTTAACCTTTGTGCTTTATGCGTATATAATGCACTTATATAAAGCTCAAAGAGAAGGTAAAAAAGATTATGAAAAATATGCAAATCTTGCATTAGATGATGATATTGATTCATCTTTATTAGAAAATAGGAGAAAGTGATGAAATGGTTAAATCTTTCTGATAATGTAAATTTACTTTCTATAATCGGTGCAATTGTAATTATTGCAGTAGTATTAATAGTAAGTTTAAATGTATTTAAACAAATGAAAATTAAAAAAGAAAGCGTTGAAACAAGCGAACATGAATGGGATGGAATTAGTGAATATAAAAATCCATTACCAATAGGTTGGGCTGTTATGTTTGTTGTTTTAATAATATTTGCTATTTGGTATTTTTTAATAGGTTTTCCACTAAACAAATATTCATCAATAGGTGAATACAATGAAGAAGTAGCAAACCATAATGCAAAATATAAAGAAAAATATATAGCATTTGATGATGAGTCTAAATTAAATATGGGTAGAAATGTATTTTTATTACATTGTGCTCCTTGTCATGGTGCTGAAGCAACTGGAATTAATGGTAAAGCTCAAGATTTAACTAATTGGAGTAGCGTTGCTGGAATTTTAGATGTTTTAGAAAATGGCTCAACAGGTTTAGGATACGGAGAAATGCCAGCTGGGTTAGTTGAAGGAGATGATGCAAAAGCAGTTGCAACTTATGTAGCAAATGGAATGCAAGGTGAAGTTGGTAAAGATGTATTTGAAACAACTTGTGCAGCTTGTCACGGAGAAAATGGAGAAGGCACTGAAGGTGTAGCACCTGCATTAAATATTTATACTAAACCTGATTTTATTAAAATGGTTTTAGCTAGTGGTAAGATAGCAAGTGCTGATGCAAGTGTAAAAGTAATAGGAGCAATGCCAAGCTTTAAATCAATGTTAAGCGATGAACAAGTAGATGCAGTTGCTCGTTATGTAAGCACATTATCAAAGGAGTAAAAAATGGATAATCATAATAGAAATGTGTTTGGATTACACGGAATTACAGGTATGTTAATAGCTACCGTTTTATTATTATCAATCCTAGTTGGGCTTACTATTTGGGGTTTAAATGTTCAACAAAAAGAAATAAGAAACCCTTATAAACTAGAAAAAATAGAAGATGTTAAAATGCGTGAAAATAGAAGTTTAGAAGATTTCAGAAAGGACGCAAGATGAGCAAGTTATTAGAAAAGGTAATAGTTATTGGAGTAGTTGTTTTAGCTTTAATTACTGCTTGGTCAGTTTTAACTCCTAATCATTTAGGTATAGGATGAAAAAGCTAATAATTATAATGCTTTTAGCTCTTGTGAATTTATTTTCACAAGAGCCTTTAAGTAATGAAGTATTAAATGAAATAAATATTTTAAGTAATGATTTAGAGCAAAAAACAGGTATTAAAACAAGTGTTTTGATATCAAATGAAATTCCTTTTAAAGATTTAAAACAAAGTATTAAAACTGATAAAAATTATGCAATTATAGTAATTAGCCTTAAAGATAAAAAGTTAGATGTTATAAGTGATTTAGGATTAGATTTTAGAAGTGTTACCGAATATTATTATTTAAAATATGGATTTTTCCCAAAACAAGGTGCAATATTGCCAATACTTACTCAACCTAAAGGAAAAGATTTAGTAAATGCAGCGATTTTAAATGGGTTTGCTGAATTGTGTGATGTAATTGCAAGTAGTAAAGGTGTAGAACTTGAGTATTCTTACGGGGATTTAAATGATAATATTATAAATACAATTAGAACTATTTTTTATATTTTTACTATTGTTTTTATAGTAGTTTTAATTAGAAGAAAGGTAAAGAAAAAATGATAAAAGAAGGAAGACATTGGCCTTATTTGATTGTTGGTTCAATTATTTTTATGATGATTGCTTGTATTTACACCGTTTATTTATCTTTTGATTATCCAGTAGATGAAGATGAAAGTTATTTTTTAAAATACCAAGATGTTGAGAATAATTACGCAAAAATCAAAGAAAACGAAAAATTATTTTTAGATAATTTTGCTTTTAGGGTTTTAGGCGATAAAACAAGATTAGAAGTTACTAAACGCCCAGCGGTATTTGTAGATAATGAAGTGATATTACAAGTTAAAGAAAAGTCTAATTTAAAAGCAAGCAATATAAGCGTAAAGGCAAAATTAACAAGACCACACACAAAATATGAAGATAAAGAAATCATCGTAAATTATGATGATAATTTAAAAGAATTTAAAGCTGATTTAGGAGATATTTCTAATGGACGCTGGACTTTATTGATTGATTTTAAAATCAACGAACTTTCAAAATTTTATAAACTTGAACTTTGCAAAAATCAATGTAAAAAAGCTTAATATTAAAGCTTTTTTACGCTATAACTACTCATAATAATCTTTTAAAAGGAAAATAAATGTATAAAAAGGATTTGATTGTATTTTCTAATTTAAGGCAAATTAAAAACTACTTAGCAAGTATTAAAAATGAAGGATTTTTTCCAACTACAATTAGTATTAATGAGTTTTTGCAAGATTTCGCAATAAATGATAAAAGAAGAGCGACTGAAGTAGAGCAAATCATTGCTATGAGTAGGGCTTGTAATAAAACTAAAGATTATAAAAAGCTTAATTTTTCAAATGATTTTTTAAGTTTTTTAAAAAATAAAGAATATTTATTCTCATTTTTTAGCGAATTAAATAGCCAAAAAGTAAGTATAGATGATTTAAGAAATAATGATTTATATAGCTTTTTTGATGAGTATTTAGACATTTTAGAAGAGTGTTTAAAGCATTATAAAAACGAATTAAATAATCAAAATTTATATGATGATATAACTATTAAAGATTTAAAAGCTAATTGGTTTTTGCTTAGTCAATATAAATCAATTAGCTTTTATCTAAACGGCTTTTTAAAGCAATACGAATTAGAATTCTTTGAGAGTATTTCGGATAAAATAGATGTAAAAATCATCACAAATGTAAGCGATTACAATATAAATCTTTTAAAAAAATCATTTAAAATAGATTTTGAGCCAAATCATACTTATACTCTAAGTTTTAATAATTTTTGGCAAATCCTAGAGCAAACTAAGCTAAATTATAACAATACCTTAAAAATTGCTTCGTTTAAAAGTTCAATTTATCAATACATTTACGCACTTAGTCTAATATCAAAATATTATGAAAACGATAAACAAATAGCACTTATTATGCCTGATGAAAGCATTGCAACTAGCTTAAAAGCCATTGATATTCATAATTATTTAAATATTGCAAGTGGGCTAAACTCAAACGAAATAGCACAAAAACTAAATGCGATTTTAGGTGATGATGAGTTGGCTTTAGTGCAAAAAAGATTATTAAATACAAGCGAACTTGATTTTAGTAATTTTGATAAATTAAAAGAGCAACTATTAAGCCTTAGCAAAAACGCTGAAGTTAAAGAAATCCTAAAAAACCGCCTAAATGATATAAAGATTTTAAATAATGAGTTTAAGCTAACAAACGAGCAAATCATAAAATTACTTGACGCTAATAATATTAAAATTTCTCACACAAACGGCGGAAATGTCGATGCTTTAGGTATGCTTGAAAGTCGTGGAATGAAATATGATTTAGTAATTGTTCTTGATTTTAATGATGATTTAGTACCAAAGCGAAGTGTTAGTGAAATGTTTTTAAACAATGCTGTTCGCACAAAGGCTGGGCTAATTAGCTATGCTGATAGAGAAAATTTACAAAGGCATTATTATAAAGAGCTTTTTAATGCCAAAGAAGTTTTTGTTTTATACCTTGAAAACGAAGAAAAATCACCCGCTAGAATGCTAAAAGATTTTAGTTGCGAAAGACAAATCGTAGATGAAAAAGGGCTTATGGAGTCGTTTTTAAATGCACTCAATGGCAAAATAAAAGCAAATGAAAATATATTTGAGCCTGATTTAGAACTTATAAAAAATCATAATTTTTTTGCAAAACCGCTTAGTTTTTCAAGATTATCGTGCTATTTAAACTCACCTTATGAGTATTATTTAAAATACATTTTAGAATTAAGTGAGCCTAGCAATTCAAACGAAAAAGCAGCAGTTGGGACTATGGTACATGAGTTTTTACAAAACGCTGATTTTAAGAATTTAAAACAAGAATTTGAAAAAGAGCTAAAAGACAAATTAAACCCAATTGATTATGCTTTAATATACGATAATTTAGATGAAATCGCATATTATATTAACAACAATCAGCCAAGTGCAAATTGTGAAGAAAAGCTTGCGGGTAAAATTGCAAATATTGATGCTTACGGGATAGCTGATAGGATAAGTGATGAGCTAATAATTGATTATAAGACTACAAACAAGCCAAATTCTACTAAAAATCACGAAAAACAATTAGCCTTTTACGCAATGCTTTTAGATAAGCCTACAATACAAACAGCTTTAATTTATTTAAAAAGCACTCGTGGGGCGGTGTTTGAATGTAAAAATTTTAATAAATTATCTCAAGAGATTGAAAGCGATATTGCAACTCTTAAAGATGGCTTTGTCTTAGAAAAAAGTGAAAATGCTTATGGCTATTATCATTTAATAATCAATAAAAAGGATAGAGTATGAAACATATCGCATTAGCAGCAAGTGCTGGAAGTGGCAAGACTTTTACTCTAAGTGTTAGATATATTGCTTTAGTTTTAAGTGGGGCGAGTATTAATGATATAGTAGCTCTTACATTTACAAAAAAAGCCGTAAATGAGATGAAAGAGAGAATTACAAAGGTATTTTTAGAGCTTGAAAATAGAGCTGCCGAGCTTCAATTTTTGCAAGATTTATTAGGTTTAAGTGCCGAGCAAATCATAAATACAAGAAATAAATTCTTAAAAAACTTTAAAGAAGATGAGCTTAGGATTTATACTTTTGATAGCTTTTTTTCTAAGATTTTAAGGCTTTTTGCAACACACGAAGGCTTAAGCGTAGATGCTGAACTCATTGATTATTTAGATATTAAAGAAGAGTTTTTAAAGTCTTTAGATACAAATGAAGCTATAAAGTTAGTAAGAGATTTAAAAGATTTTAATATGAGTTTAGGAGATTTTTTAAACTGGCTTGAGAGTTTGTATTTAAATTATACAGGCGAAAAAATCATAAATGATACGACTTTTATAAATCCTTTTGATGAGTTTTTAAGGCTTAAAGATAATTTTACTGGAGCAAATAAAAAAGTAGATGAATGGCTTGGCAAAATTACGGATTTAAATTCTTTACTTTCTAGCTCATTTTTAGACGCTAGCAAATCAAATATACAAAAAGCCCTAGATTTACCAACTTTTGCAGCAGCTTATGAAGAATTACTATCAATCGTTGCTAAATATTATGGTTTTTTAGAGAGCAATCAATTAAAATTATGCTTTAATTATTTAGACAAATTTAGCGAAGTTGCGAAAAATTATCATAAAGAGCAAAATATTTTAAGCTTTAGCGATGTGGCGATTTATGTTCATAAAATATTGCAAAATAAGGATTTAAAAGACCTTTTTTATTTTAGACTTAATTCAAATCTAAGCCATCTTTTAATAGATGAGTTTCAAGACACTTCGGTTATTCAATACGAAATCATTAAGCCAATAGTTGAAGAAATAGTGGCTGGAATTGGCATAGATGATAAGCAAAAAAGCTTTTTTTATGTAGGGGATAAAAAGCAATCAATTTATTCATTTAGGGGTGCTAAACAAGAAGTATTTGATTTATTTCACAAAAACAAAACCTATAATATAAGCTTGCAAAATCTTGATACTAATTATCGTAGTAAAAAAGCCATAGTAGAGTTTGTAAATAATAATTTTAAAAATCTTTATGATGATTATTACGAGCAGTTGGTTGCAAGTAAAGAAAACGGAGTTGTAAGCAAAATAATCACCGAAAATTACTTAAACGATGTTTATAAAAAGATTGCAAGTTTGCTACAAAACGGAGCAAAATTAGATGATATTTGCATACTTACAAGAGATAATGCAAACGCAAATGAAATAGCTAATTTTTTAAATGAATTTGGTTTGAAAACTAATGTAAATAATAACTCTTTATTAGTTTCAAAAATGAGCGTTAGGGTCTTAATAGAATTTGCAAAATACTCTATTTTAGGAGATGAGATTTATGGCTTTTTTGTAAAGTCTGTGCTAGGCAAGGATTATTCAAGGCTTAAAATTGATATTACAAAAAGTGCTTATGAGATTTATAATGAGATAATAATTCATCTTGATTTATGTAAAGATGAGTATGTTTTAGAGTTTTTAGATGAAATTAGTTCTAAAGATTTTTTAGATACTATCTTTAATCTTAGTAATAAACTTGCATCAAACAATGAAGCAAAAGGCATAAATATTATGACAATTCACAAGAGCAAGGGTTTACAATTTGAGCATTTAATCTGCGTTCATTTAAGTAAAACCCCTCCACACGATACAGGGCTTAAAATTGAATATGATTTTTCTAGCCACAAATGGTATGGCTTCAAAAAGGACGCTAGTGCTATTAGAAATCTTAGATGTTTTTATGATCAAGATTATGCAAAAAAGCTTGAAATTTATGAGAATACGAAAAAAACTGATGAGATAAATACTTATTATGTAGCTTATACAAGAGCGATTAGCTCTCTTTGTATTATTATGAATGATGGAGCTGGACTTAGCGGGATTAATTATAATGAAATTGCTAATGAAAGTTTAGATGATGATTTGCTTAATTTTAGATATAAAGAAAACGAAGCAAGTGTTATAAATATTAGCTATGAGTTTAATCCTTGCGTGCCACTTCAAAATGTAAAGGCTAAAGAGTTTAGCACTGATGCGATTATGCTTGGAAACGCATTTCACTATTTTTGTGAATTGAGTGATTTTAATGATGAAAGCTTGAATGAATGTTTAAGACTTGCATATAATAAGTTTAATCAAGTGGATTTTGATAAATTAAAAAAACTTTGCGAAGATTTGCTTAAATGTGTGGAGTTTAAAGAACTAATCAAAAATCATAATTTGATTAAAGAATATAACTTTTTATATGAAAATAAAGTAAATAGAATAGATTTATTAGCTATTAGCGATGATTGGGTTAAGATAATTGATTATAAAAGCTCGTTTTTTAATAAATCTTATGAAAAACAGCTAAAAACCTATGAAAACTTTATAAAAACTAGATTTTCTAATCACAAAATTAGCTCTTATGTAGTATTTTACGAAAACGAAGAATTTAAATTAAAAAGAATTTAAATTCTTTAAAACTAAATTGATTTTGTGGTGAAAATCTTAATTCATAATCTAAATATGAATTAAGATTTATTATTTTTCAAAACATATAATTTCTAAAATATTTTAGAAAGTCATTAGGTAATGAATACGCTTATATTTGGAATTGTTTTTGGATTTTTATTAGCAAGATATAGATTTTGCTTTTTTTCTGGTTTTAGAAATCTTTTTTATTTTAAAGATTTTTCATTTGTTAGTGCTTTAAGTTTTTGTATATTTTTACAATCTCTTGGCTTATTCACATTAGAACATTTTAAACTAATTACCATACCCGAGTTTAAATTCTCAATACTTGCTACTATTATAGGTAGCTTTGCATTTGGCATTGGCATGGCGTTTAGCAAGGCTTGTGTTAGTGGTAGTTTTACTAGGGTTATTAATAATAGTTCTTATTTAATAACGGCTTTTTCTTTTGCTTTTAGTATGGCTTTATTCAATGGAATATTTAAAAAATATATAGATATTTTTACAAAAAACGAGCTTACTAATATTCATACTTTTTTAAATATTTCGCCTTTTATCTTAGTGATTTTACTTGGAATTTTAAGTATATATTTAATCTATAAAGCCAAAAAAATCAGCATTCTAGCAATAGTTTTAGCAATTTTAAGTCTTTTGATGTGGAAAATGATTGGTTTTAGTTTTACTTTATCAGTTCCTAGTAAAAATATGATTTTATATCTAGTAACCAATCAATATAGGTATTTAGATTCTGGAGTTTATTTTTTATTTGGTTGTATTTTAGGTGGGATTGTTGCGAATTTAAAATCATTTTCGCTTCAAGGTGTATCGCTAAAACAAGGATATTTTAGTGTAATTGGAGGCTTTTTGATGGCTTTTGGAGCTTCTCTTGCAAGTGGTTGCAATGTGGCAAATATTTTAATAGCTAGTGCTTATTTTAGCTTTCAAGCTTTTATATTTTTACCTTTTATGCTTTTTGGATTTTTGATTATTTTAAGGAGAGTATCGTGAAAAAATTAATTTTATTGTTTGCACTTATTTTTAGTGCTTGTTTTAATGCTGATAATGTTAAATTATTAAATACTGATGAGTTTAAAGCTAGATTAAATAGTGATTATTTGATAATTGATACAAGAATTGATAGTTATTATAATGGTTTTAGCGAAGATGGGGCAAAAAACGGCGGTCATATTAAAGGGGCTTTAAATATTAGTGCTTTATCAATGGATTTTGTTGAAAATAAAAAATTTGAAGAATATTTCAAAGGCAAAGGCATTACAAAGGGTAAAAAGCTCGTATTTTATGGTTCTAATTTAGATGAGATAAAAAAAGTTAGCTCGGAGTTTTTAGCTCGTGGTTATAAAGGCGAGATTTATGCTGATTTTATAGATTATGCAAATAATAATGATTTAGTAAAACTTAAAAATTATCAACTAGCAGTCTATCCTAAATGGCTAAATGATTTAATGCAAGGCAAAAAAGTTGAGAGTTTTGATGGCAAAGACTTTATGGTTTTTGAAGTTAGTTGGGGAGAAAATAGTGATGAATACAGCGAGCATATAAAAGGTGCTTATCATTTTAATACGGATTTAATAGAGAATGCTCCTGTTTGGAATTTAAGTGATGCAAAAACTTTAGAAAATAATCTTTTAAACTTAGGAATAACAAGCGAAAAAACTATAATTTTATATTCTAAAAATCAAATGGCAGCTTTAAGAGTATTTTTTGCACTAAAATACGCTGGGGTTAAAGATGTTAGATTTTTAAATGGTGGGCTATATTCTTGGCAAGAAGCAGGATTTAGTATAGAAAAAACTCCAAATATACCTAATAAAGAAAGTGATTTTAAAGCGATAATTCCTGCAAATGCTAATATAAATATATCAATGCCAGATGATATTAAAAATTATAAAGGGGATTTAAAGCTAGTAAGTATTAGGGCTTGGGATGAGTTTATAGGCAAAATTAGTGGTTATGATTATATACCAAAAAGTGGTGAGCCAAAAGGAGCTATTTGGGGATTTGCAGGGACAAATTCATCTAATGTAGCTGATTATTACGACCCTGATGGAACGCTTAGAAATCCTTATGAAATATATGAATTATGGCAAAGTCAAGGCATTAATAAAAATGATAATTTAGCTTTTTATTGTGGCACAGGCTGGAGAGCTAGTGTTGCTTGGTTTATTGCTTTACTTGATGGTTGGGAAAATATTTATGTATATGATGGTGGCTGGAATGCTTGGCAAATGGATGAGAGCTTAGAAGTGCAAAAGAATTTAGATTTAGTTAAACCTGATTCAAAAAACGATTATGGAGCAGTGTTTAAAGAAGGTGCTAGTTGTAAAAGCTAATCAAAAGCTATTCTTAAAGAATAGCTTTAATCATCATAAAATGATTATAAAGAGTATATGTAACACGAAATAAAATTATTATAATTGTTAAAATGAGAGTTTTGCTAAGTGTATGCTCAAAAAAGCTCTCGCTTAAATTAATTTGTATTTTTTGATTAAGCGATGAGCTTTTAAAATTTTTATAGTTTTTTAATTATCTAAATTGCCTTCTTTCAAATTTTGCTTTAGGTTCTGCTTTTGTATCTATAGGTAAAATATTAGCAAAGCATCCAATATCAACAAAAACAAGTATCCCAAAAACCCAACCATTTATTGAATCATAAAATGTATATAATATATAAGTTAATACGCAAAAAGCAATAAACCAGCCAGGCGAAAATGTTCTCTCGTGTTCGTAAGTAATTTCAGCTTGACAACCCCTGCATACTTTTACACCAAATCTTAATTCTTCATCACAAAAAGGACATATCATCGTTTTTGTATCTTTTGACATAATTGTCTCCTATTTTGATTTATGTGTTAAATAATAAAAAAAAAAAAAAACAACGCATTGTAAATATTTTCAGCCTTTCGTAATACCTTAAATTACTTAATCGTATTGCTATTAGTTTTAAAAAACTTGTTTGTTTAGATTGATTAGAGCTTAGAAGTGCAAAAGAATTTAGATTTAGTTAAACCTGATTCAAAAAACGATTATGGAGCAGTATTTAAAGAAGGTGCAAGTTGTAAAAGCTAGACTAAGTAAGCCTAACACCAAGAGTTTGAAATTAGTTAAATTAAGTTTTTATAAGTGTTAGGCCAAATTAATCTAGTGCTAGGCTTAATGCCTAGCTATTTTTAGAATGTATATTTTGCTTCAAATCTGATTAGTTTTTCATCTTTTTTACAATCTTCTATACCTTCATAATTTTTTGTTTTACCATAAGCATAGAATGCTGAGAAGTTTAATTTGTCGCTATATTTATAAGATAGTTGTGGCTTAACTTCAAATAATTTTTCTTTATCAGTTTTATCGCCATTTTTGATTTTATTTGTTCCGTTAATAATATCAACACCAAATCTTACATCTTCAAATGTATAGCCAATTGTTCCGAATACGAAATCTTTTTTACCTACTGCTCCTGTTTGGTAATCTTTCATAGCGTATTCGCCATAATTAATCAATTTGCCACTATCTTCTATAGTATTAATTGTAGCTTTATCCTTTTTCCCATAACCAGCATAACCTATATTAAAATCTAAGCCGAATGCTTCAAAACCAGCTTCAATAGCATAAAAATTACCATTAGCTACTTCGTCGCCTGTAGCTTGTTTTAATAAATCTTTTCTATCTTTTTTAAGATTATTACCTGCGTATTGAGCGTGAATATTGTATGCGAAATCATCTTTATCACCTAAATTAACATTGAAATCTACCGCATATAATGTGCCCCAACTAGCCATATTTGCTACCCATAACTCTGCTGCTACTGGGTCAAAATTAGCAATTGCTGCTATACCATATATATTTTTACCACTTACACTTTTTATACTATCATCATCATTTTTTGTAGCAATAACGCCTAAATCACTATCTTTATTGTAATTATCAAAAGCATAAGCTGCTAAAGTTACATTCTCAATGCTATTATTTACGATTTTTAATCCTGTTCCTAATAAATCATCAGTCCAAATTGAGCCAATTTCCATTCTACCGAACATAAATGAGGTATCGTAATTCGTGTAAGTTAAATAAGCATCTCTTATATTAAAAGTTTTGCTTGTATTTATATTATTTTCAACTTTATCTCTTAAAGCTTCATTAGATGGTGTTAAACCTGGTTTGTTTAAAGCAAATGAAGCATCTTGGTTTGAATACTGAAATAATGCAGTAGCTTTAAAATTATCAGCTATATCTGAAGTGAATTTTAATTGAGCTTTATATCCATGTAATTGGATTGTATCTTTTGTAGATTTATCTTTTAATGAATTTTTTTCGCTAATTCCTTCATATCTATATCTTAACATACCTGATAAATCTACATTTTGAATAGCTTCATCTAAAGCAACAGCATTTGCAACTGACATTGAACCTGCAGTAATTACTGCAATTAAACTAAGTTTTACTAGTTTCATTTTTACATCCTTTTTTTAAAAATTGCAATGCTATTCTACCCCCCCCCCATCTTTAAAATAAACTTAAATGGAATAATTTTTTTAGAATTTAAAAAAGTCAAATTTTATTTTTAATTTATCTTAAAATTATCTTAATTTAAGATTTTATTAAGATTAAAAACATATAATCAGCTTTTTAAAAAATTTTGGCAAAGGTAAAATCATGACAAAAATAACAAAGCCAAACGAAGTTAAAAGAGATTGGATAATTGTAGATGCTGAAGGTAAGCGTTTCGGTCGTCTTTTAACAGAAGTTGCGACAATATTAAAAGGCAAACATAAGCCTTGTTATACACCAAATGTTGATTGCGGAGATTATGTTGTAATTATCAACGCATCTAAAGCAGAATTTACTGGAACAAACAAAGCTGATGATAAATTATATCACAGACATTCAGGCTATTTTGGAAGCACTAAGAGTGAAAAATTCGGTGATTTATTAGCAAATAATCCAGCAAAATTATATAAATTAGCAGTTCGTGGAATGTTGCCTAAAACTACTTTAGGTCGTGCAATGCTTAAGAAATTAAAAGTTTATGCAGGTAGCGAACACCCACATACAGCTCAGGTAAAAGGAAAGTAAAATGGCAAAAGTTTATGCAACAGGTAAAAGAAAAACTGCAATAGCTAAAGTTTGGGCTAAGGCTGGAAGTGGTAAAATTATAGTGAATGGCGTTGATTTAAATACTTGGTTAGGCGGACACGAAGCTATTAAATTAAAGGTAGTTCAACCTTTATTAGTAACTAAGCAAGAAGGTTTAATGGACATTACAGCTAGCACATTAGGTGGTGGTTATAATGCTCAAGCTGAAGCTTTAAGACACGGAATTTCTCGTGCTTTAGCTGCTATGAGTGCTGATTTTAGAGCGCTACTTAAACCACAAGGTTTATTAACTCGTGATAGTCGTGTGGTTGAGCGTAAAAAATACGGCCGCAGAAAAGCAAGAAGAAAACCACAATTTAGTAAACGTTAATTCGATTTTGAAATTAGGAGTATTCATGAAAAAGATGAGTTTAGTTTTAAGTGCAGCTGCAATGATAGCTGTTAGTGCAAATGCAAGTGATATTAATTTTGAAGGCTTAGAAATAAGCCCAATCGCTACATACAATGTTCCAGAAGGAAATCTTGACCTAATGAATAAATTTGGTTATGGATTAAGAATTGGTTATATGTATGGTGCAGTAGGAACAGAAATTGGTTATGAACACCAAAAAGGTGAATATAAAAGTATAGATAATGCAGGTCATACTCCAGTGGGTATTGATAGAGGTTATTTAAACTTAGTATTCCCAGTTAAAGTTGGTGATACTAACTTTGATTTCTATGGATTATTAGGTGTTGGTTATGAAAACTTCAGCGAAAATCTATATGACAATAAAAACGGAATGTTTGGTCATTATGGTATTGGTTTAAAATACAAAATTTACAAAAGCTTTGGTTTAAGAGCAGAAGTTCGTGACCAAATTAAATTCCGCCACGCTGATCACCATGTAATTAGCACTTTAGGTGTAATTTTTAACTTTGATGGTAAAAAAGAAGAAGTTGTTCCAGCTCCACAACCAGTTGTAGAAGTTAAACCTGAGCCAGTAGTTGTTAAACCTGAGCCAAAACCACAACCAAAACCAAAAGCATGTTATGATTTAGAATTAGTTAAAGTTAATTTTGGATTTGATAAGAGCAATGTAACTGCTAACTATATTCCTGAAATTGAGCGTTTAGCTAAATTAATTAAAGAAGAGCCTGCATATTTTGCAAATATCACAGGATATACAGATTCAATCGGTACATCTGCTTATAACAAAAAATTATCAGAAAAAAGAGCTAAAGCAGTAAAAGCTGAGCTTGTAAAAGCTGGTGTTAGCGAAGACAGAATTAATCCAAGTTGGGCTGGCGACCAAAATGCAATCGGCGATAATAAAACAAAAGAAGGCCGTGCAGCAAACCGCAGAGTTGAATTAAAAATCATCTGCCAATAATTTTATAAATTATTTTTTAGGTTTCACAGATTATGTGAAACCTTTTCTTTTTTTCTTCTAAATTATTACAATTTTAATAGTATTATTCGCTTCATTTTATTTTTTTAGGTTTATTATGAAGTTGAGTATAAAAGATATCATTTTTATGAATTTGATTGGGATTTTTTCTTTAAGACAAATTCCTTATGTCGCACAATACGGGGCTAGTTCTATTATTTTATGGCTTTTTGTAGCATTTGGATTTTTTATTCCTTTAGCTTTGATATGTGGAGAACTTGGTTCTAGATTTTCTAAGGGTGGTGGTATATTTTTATGGATTAATAAAGCTTTTGGAGTAAAAGTAGCTTATTTTTGTTTGATTTGTTATCTTTTATCTTGTTTAGCTTTTTTCCCAATGATGTTGTATTTCGCAGCAAATTCTTTAGCTTATATATTTAATTTACAGGCAAAATCTTATTTTATCGCAATATTTTCTATATTGAGTTTTTTTATTTTGACATATATAAATTATAGGGGTTTTGAATATACAAAATTAATAAATAAAGTATTTGTTTATTTTGGAATTTTATTTCCTACATTGCTTTTAATAGTTGTAGCTTTAATGTTTTATTTGACTAATCACAAAATCACAACTCCTTATAATTCAGGGTATTTAATTACACTTGATTTAAATACTTTAGTGTTTTCAAGCACTATGATGTTTGCATTTGCAGGGCTTGAGCTTAGCACAATGATAGGTGCTAAAATTGATAACGCTCAAAAAAATTATCCAAAAGCTATATTTTTTAGCGCATTTATAATAGTAGGTATTTATATTTTAGGCACTTTTTGTGTTAATGTGATATATCCTGCAAAAGATACTGATATATTAGATGGTATTATGCAAGCAATTACTTATGCTGAAAACAATTTGGGTTTTAAAGGTCTTAGTCAATTAATGGCTTTTAGTTTATTTGTAGGCACTTTAGGGCAGATTAATTCTTGGTTGGTAGCGCCAATATATATGCTAGCTAATGCTTCAAAAGAAGGAATAATTAAATTTTATGAAGCAAAACCACATCCAAAATATAATACCCCTTATAAGGCTTTATTTTTTCAGGCATTTTTAGTTAGTATTATTTGTATATTTTGTGTATTTTTTAATAAATCTCAAGATATTTATTGGCTACTTAGTTCTCTTACTACGGTTAGTTATTTTTTACCTTATATTGCAATGTTTTTAGCATATTTTAAATTAAAAAATTATTGTGAAAATGAATTAGAATTTAAAATACAAAATCAAATTCTTAGTTATTTTTTAGCGATATTAGGTCTTAGTAGCGTAGTATTTGCTTTAATATTAAGTTTTATTACTCCAAACGAAGAAGAACAAAGTGAATTAATATATTTTTTACAAATTATGAGTTCTCCTATATTAGCATTAATAATTGCTATTTTTAGTTTTAATAAAACTCGTAATAAATAAAGCTTATTTAATATTTATCAAAATATTATTGTTTTGATAAGTATTTTTTTGTTTTTTTATAGGTTTTTCTCCGCTGATGCTAATTTGTATATATTCATCTGGAGTTGGTTCCTTTATTTTTATGGGTTCAGTTTGGGGAATTTCTTCTTGTAATTCTTCTTCATCTTCAAATAATATATCTAAAGCTTTTTTTAATTTTCTTAATTTTTTTTCATCTAATTCACTTAGTTTTTTTTGCAAATCATAATTTATATCATCGTTTTGATATAAATTTTTAGGTATAGTTGGGTCTTTCCAATCTGGATTTTCACTAAAAGGAATTTTATCTCCAGGAAAATCTAAAGTGTATGCAAATAAATTTAAACTTAAAATAAAAACAGCTAATTTTCTCATATTTTTTCCTAATTAAATTTTTCATATTATAAAAAGTTATGAAATATATTATATTTTTTTTCAAAAAAAGATAATAATTTATAATAAGTGTTACTTTTATACACATTTTTTAAAGTTTTAAATACAATTTAAATACATTTTATGAATTATTCTGCTAAAGTAATCTTAATTTTTTAATTTTTTTTAAGGAGAAATGATGAAAAGAGCAATTTCTATTATTATTTTGATTGCTATTCCATTTTTATTCGCTACTATTTTGCCCGTGCCAAGTGGCTTAAGCGAAGCTGCGTGGGTAATGTTTGGTATTTATCTTTCAGCAGTTTTAGGTCTTGTATTTAAGCCTATACCAAATTCTATGGTATTAATTACTGCAGTAGCAGGAACTGCACTATTTATGGGACCTTATTTAGGTGGTGCAAAAGAAGCTACAAAACAAGCTTTAAGCGGTTATGCAAGTTCAACTACTTGGATTATAGTTTCTGCATTTGCTTTAAGTATTGCATTTACAAAAACAGGTCTTGGTAAAAGATGGGCTTATTTTTTAATAGGTAAATTTGGTAAAACTACTTTAAGACTTAGCTATGTTACTGCATTTTTGGATTTAGTAGTATCACCTGCAACTCCATCAAATACTGCAAGAGCAGGTGGAATTGTCTTTCCAATTGTAAATTCAATCGCACAATCTTTATCAAAAGATAAAGTTGAAACAGAAAATAGAGTAGGTGCATTTTTAGCGTGTAATTCTTATATGAGTACAAAAATGACTTCATTTATTTTCGCAACTGCAATGGCTGGAAATATGCTAGTGATTGGTTATGCAAATGATATTTTAGGAACTCACTTAAATTGGGGGAATTGGGCTGTTGCTATGATAATTCCTGGTATTGTGTGTTTATGTGTAATTCCACTAGTTGTTTATATTTTTGTTCGCCCTGATATAAAAAAGATTGATAATGTAGTAATTTCAAAACAAGGCTTAGAAGAATTAGGAGAGATGAAAAGAAGTGAGAAAATGCTTGTTTTAATCTTTGTTCTAGCATTGCTTGGTTGGTCTGTTCCGTCTTTAGCTAGTTCTTTATTTGGATTAAAGATTGATATAGATGCTACTGCAGTAGCTGTTGGTGCTATGAGTTTATCAGTATTACTTGGCGTTTTAAAATTTGAAGATATAGCAGGTTCTAAAGAGTGTATAGGGACATTATTTTGGTTTGGTGGTATTATGTCACTATCAGGTATGATGAATAAATTGGGCTTTTTTAAATGGCTTGGAACATTTATTCAAGGCAATATGAATTTAGATTTAGACCCATTGATAGTATTAATAATCATTGGTTTTATTAGTATTATCGTAAGATATTTATATGCTAGTGCAACCGTTTTCATTACAACTCTTTTACCGGTTTTATTTTTAATAGGCAAAAGTGCAGGAGTTGATCCTTATTTATTAGCATTTTTATTAATTACTACAAATTCTTATGGTGGAGCATTAACTCATTTTGGTGGTCCTGCTGCTTCAGTTATTTTTGGAGCTGGATATAACACCGTAAAAGAATGGTGGATTACTGGATTTGTAGTGGCTATGGTATCTTTTATTTTATGCCTTGTAATAGGTCTTCCTTATTGGGAAATGTTAGGAATGAATTAATTTTTTTTCTTGTTTTGATAGGAATATCAAAACAAGAATTTCATAATCAAATATTAAGTAAAATATATTTAAAATATCACACTTTTATTTTTTTATAAGCAAATTTTATTATCATATGCAATTTTAGCCCAAGTGGTGAAACTGGTAGACGCGCTAGACTCAAAATCTAGTAGGAGCAATCCTGTGTCGGTTCGAGTCCGACCTTGGGCACCATAAATAAAAAAGGAATATAAAAATGCCAAAAGACGCAAACGGAAACGAATTACAAGCAGGAGATAATGTTAGCGTTATTAAAGATTTGAAAGTAAAAGGCAGTTCTTTAACTATTAAAAGAGGAACTAATGTAAAAAACATAAAGCTTACTTCAAACGATGATGAAATAGAAGCAAAAGTTGATAAACACGGAGTTATAGTTTTAAAAACTTGTTTTTTAAAAAAGGCTTAACATTTATGAAAAAATTTTTAACATTTTTACCTATTGCTTTATTAGCAAGTCCATTTGATGACTTAGTAAATGCGTATAATCAAGAAGATTATAAAACTTCTTATGATATAGCTAGTTCTATTTGTAAGCAAACTTGCTCTGATATTAATTTAAATCTAATTATGGGTAAAAGTGCTTTTAGATTAGGTTTATACGATGAAGCTTTAGCTGCTTATGATAGGGTTTTAGTATTAGATGATACTAATACAGAAGCGAGATTACAAAGTGCTATTATTTATCAAAAAAATGGGAATTTAGCTTTACTTAAATTAGAACTAGAGAATTTAAAAGATGATGAACGCTTAAATGATGATGAGAAAGCTTTAGTTGCTAGTATGTTAAAAAATGTTAAATATCAACAAAAAGCTAATAATGAAATAAATATACCTTATGCGAGTATTGGTTTTGGATATGGTTATGATAGTAACCCAAAAAAGCAGAATTTAAAAGATAGTTATTTACCAGTGCCACAATTAGGCATTAATTTTCCAATACCAGGTGCTAAGCACCAACCAGCTAGTAGTATTTTAGCTAATCTTAATGCTGGCTATAAAAAACAAGTTAATAATGTATATGATTATGATATAAATATTAATTTTTATAATAAGTATTATATAAAACCAATTGAAGAAGATTTTCAGAATTTAAGTGTATTTACAGCTTCAATTAATAATGGTTTTGAGATATCAAGACAATTTAAATTAAATATTTTAATGTCTTATGATTATATTATTTTAAAACAAAAAAGATATTTAAATACCTTTACAGCAGATATTTCAGGTGATTATTATACTGAAAGTGGGCTAGCTTTTGGTCTAGGCTATACAATTAATCATAATAATTATTTGATAGAAGATAATAAAGAGAATGATTCAAATCATCATAGTATTTATGCTATGAGTAAGATTATTTCTCAAAGAAGTATGTCTTATTTAAAAATTGCTTATGATATAGAAAAAACTAGCAGAATTAAAGAAAGTTCAAATAATTATAAAGAATATTCAGCTACTGCCGGAATTATTTATATGTTAAATAAACAAGTAATATTAAAAGCAAGTTTAGGTTATGCTAAAAGTAAATATGATGAAAAAATCTTCTTAAATACGAGAAACGATATAACCTATAGAGTAAATTTTGGTGCTGAATACAATATGGATCATCATAATTTCTTCTCATTTGATTTAGGATATAATAGGGTAAAATCAAGTATTGAATACAATTCTTACGATAATCTTTACACTAATTTAATGTATAAATATAAATTTTAAGCTAACAACCTTTTAAAATATGCTATAATTTGGCATCATTTTGAAAGGATACGCTATGAAAAAAATATTATTG
>NZ_JACGAV010000019.1:0-30583 GCF_020137645.1 Campylobacter sp. RM12637 | reverse complement strand
CCCCCCGCCATAACTCACGCCCTTTTTATTCTCTCTTAGATTATTTAGCTTTAGATTTAATAAACTTAAAGATATAGCCTTTAAATGCGTTTAATGGTGCTTTAAATCGTTAAAGGGCTAATAATAAAGGTAAATATTGTTTTTAGTAGATTTTTGAAATAAAAGGCATTTTTATGCGTTTGTGGTGTTAATGCTAACGCATTAACTAGAGTAAAAACGCTTTGCGTTTTTATTGCTACGGCTTAAAAGGGATTACCTTTTAAGCCTTTATGGGGGGGGGTTCCCCCATACCCCCACAAAGCATAAAGCATAAATTAGTAAAAATTAATTATTGTTATTTAAAGGAGTTATAACGCTTTCTAAAATGCTATTAATTACCATTTTTGAAAGGTTTTTATTGCGTGTTAAGTAGCCGTGTGTAGTTGTAATGTTTGAATGTCCTAAGGTAAGCATTACGCTTTCCATACTAAGTCCTAAATGATTAATAGCATAAGTTCCTATTAAATGCCTTATGTCGTGAAGTCTCATTTTTGGTAAATTGTTTTTATTTAAAAAGTTATTCCAAGCTCTGCGTAAATCTATATATTTATTTGCTGTATCTGGGTTTGTGAATACATAATCTTTAGGTGAGTTAAATAGAGTATTTTTATAATGCTCTTTTAATCTATATTTTAATAAAGGGGTTAATGAATATTCCATAGTTTTAGAGATTTTACAATTTTCGGAGCGTATTATATAGCTTTCGTTT
This sequence comes from Campylobacter sp. RM12637, assembly GCF_020137645.1. Classification (NCBI taxonomy): domain Bacteria; kingdom Pseudomonadati; phylum Campylobacterota; class Epsilonproteobacteria; order Campylobacterales; family Campylobacteraceae; genus Campylobacter; species Campylobacter sp. RM12637. The sequence goes on along the minus strand of NZ_JACGAV010000019.1, from coordinate 29,835 downwards.
TTAAAATCTATAACTTTTTATTTAAGGCTTAATACTTCGTTTTTTCTTCTTCCGTATAAAAAAATATTACTATATTTATCTTTATTATTAACAATTGCTTTAATTATATTCTTTTGAGTATCGATTGTATGTCTAAAATAAAGCTATTTTAGTTTATAGCCTTTTTTAGCAATTTATAAAATATCTTACTAAAAACCTTAAACTTAATTTTATAAACGGAAACGGCATTTGTTACAAACGCTTACATTTTTTTAAACTTAAATGTTACATACTCTTACATTTTACTTACATAATGTTATATAAACTTAATTTTTAATTTTAATTATTTTAATTAAAATTAATATAAGTTTTATTTTAACCATTGGATTTGGCTTTCAAAAGATTTTACACTCATTGTGTGTGTTACTACACCTATAATATATGTTTTTTCAAAATCATCTAATTGAACTTTTATATCACTATATCCATAATTTAATGAACTAAGTATAATTTCGTTACTAAATGGTTGTTTAATTAATTTTTTGCAATACACTTCCCCTTCAATAGCTATTATAATTATTTCACCAGTTTTTATTTTATCTAATGTATTTTTTGCTCTATTTACAACTACAAGTTCTCCATTTTTTATAAAAGGTTCCATACTATCGCCTACTATTTTTATAATATCTAATTGATTGCAATTTTTAGGAAAATTAAATAATTCATTTGCCAGTGTTTTATCAACATATATATTTTCATATTTTTCTATTTCATTAATAGCACCATATCCAGCACTTGCATATACATCTGAAAAATATCTTAATTGAACACAATTATTTCTATCATCCGAATGACCTGTAAGAATATAATTAAGATTAAGACCATTAATATATGCAAAGTCAATTATAGTTTTATAAGGAATACTATTGCGTAGCTTATGCTGACTTAAAGCACCATCACTAATTTTTAATGCTTTTGCTACTTCTTTATCTTTTGTAAATTTGCATTTTTCTTTTATACGCTCTACAACATTATTCATTGTCATCATTTTTTTGCTTACTCCTTACATTTTTGTAAGTATAACATATTTATATAATAACTTTAAAAATAAAAAATCTTACAAATTTGTAATTAAAATTATAAAATTAATATAAATATTATTGACTGCTAACAAAATTTATGGTTTAATTCTTACAAAATTGTAAGGAAAATAACAAAATGAATATAACAGAAAGAATAAAGTTACATTTTGGAAGTGTAAAACATTACGCTAGAGTAAGAAAAATAAATTATCAGCATTTAAGAAATCAAATATCAACTAATATCTTTACAAAACCAACTTTACAACTACTAATAAGCGATGGTATTTTAAAGGAAAGTGAATTATGAGTTATATAGAACTTAAATATGCAGCATTAATATTTAAAGTTAGTAAAAGTGCTTTATGGCAAACATCAGCTCGTAACTCAACTCGCTACACCTACAAAAAATACGGCAATAAGCTTTTATTTAAGGTAACTTCAGCACAGCTTCGTATTGCTTTAAATAAAGGCTTGATAGACGCTAACATTGAAGTTTATAACGATGAATTAGTGCTTATTCAAGACTTTTTCAAGACTAATTCAACAAGGAGAGTTAATGGACGAGAAAGAAATAAACGAGCACCTAGCAAAGTATGTAAATCAGATGGAATATTCGCTACAAATGTTAGCACACAATCACCTAGATGTGATGAAGCACTTGGTTTCAGCTTTGAGGGAGCTAAGCAGTGTGCCACAAGCAACATTTGCGGTGCAAAAATCAAGCAAAGAATTACTAAGCACCCTAGAAGGTTATGTGTATCAGACATCAAAAGTAGCAAACAATCTACAACGCAATACAAAGAAAATGAAGGAGCTAACGAGTGCGAATATACCGTGGGAAATACACCAAAAGGAGAATTGGGGGGAATGGAACATTTGCAAAACGAAAAAGGAGCAGTAGATGACAATACTACTAATTATAACGCTAATAATCAGTGTGATAACAAATCTTTACTATCTAATGAAAACGACAAAAATGAGATTAAAGATAGTATCACTTCAACTAGATTTAAAAGAACAATGTCGCAAGAATATACAAATAAGAACACAAATAGCAAAAATTGCGAACAAATTAACAAGCAGGAGGCAATAAATGATGATAGAAAAAACTCGCAGAATTTATCACATAGCAAGGCAGATGAAGGACTTAGCGGAGCAAATAGAGATAGCCAAAAATCAAAGATTTCTAAAACCACCGATGGATTTTATGAAAACGACAGAGAATATAGATGCGAAGATGATGGAGTTAGAGAGATTAGATTTGGAGTTAGCAAGGCTTTATCTACCACGAAAAAGCTTAGCGAACACTCAAGCAGCAAAGCTTCAAACATTGATGAACCAAGCACTCTAAATGAGTGCTTAAACGAGCGTAATGCAGTGGGTAATTACGCTCCTTTAAGCATTCAGCTAGATACTACACAAAGTAAAAATATAAGCAAAAAAGAGCTTATTTATGATGTTATTTGTGAGTATGCAAGGCGTGGTTTTAGTATAAAATCAGCTTGTGCTAAGCTCGGTATATCAAGACAGCAGTATTATAGACTTGCTAAAAAGTATGAAGAAAATGGACTTTTAGGCTTTGTTGATAAAAGAACAATTAAAAAAGCTAGTCGTATTGGCGAATGCATACCTCAATATCTTCGTAATTTAGCATTAAATCTATGGAGAAAAAGTGGTGCTGGTGGTTTAAACTACGCAGAATTACACGAAATCCTACACGAAAACGCTAAAAACTTTGATTTTAAAGGCTTTTTATTAAAAGATACAGCTGAGCTTTTTAGCGTAAAGACACTTCAAAACTACATAGAAAACTATAAAAAAGAGCATTTACTAGAAGCTGTAATGGTCGAAAAAGGCGAAGATAAAGCTAAGTCATATTTGCAACCATCAATGGGAGATAGCAAAGCTAGAGTTAGTGCTAGAAATGAAATTTGGCAGATTGACTCTAGCCCACTTGATATGATTGTAAGAGACGAGCAAGGAAACGAAAGTCGCCCAACCATACTAAGTGTAGTTGATGTGTTTAGTGGTAGATGTGTAGCAATGCTTAGTGAGACTAGCAATGGTTTAGCACTTATAAGATTGCTTTGGAAAGCCATAAACGAGCTTGGATTGCCTGCAAAAATCAAGGGCGATAATGGTAAAGATTATTTAGGCTCAACTTTTCAACATACACTAACGAAGCTAAACATAGCTTATGAAAACACTCCACCATATAGTGGCGAGAAAAAAGCTATCGTTGAAAGACATTTTAAGACTTTACAGCATAGTTTTATAAGTTTCGCACCTGGCTATATAGGACACAACTTAGCTACGCGTGAAGCCATAGAGCAAAGAACAGCCAAAAAAGACAGAAGTGCTAAAAATGCTTATGGCAAAGTCAAAAAAACAAATCAAAAGCACCTATTAAGCTTTGAAGAAGCTTCAAATCTTTTAGATAAAGGCGTGGCTAAGTGGAATATGCAACGCCACAGAGTTAAAAGCTGTGTTTCAAGGCTTGACTTGTGGAACTCATGCACTAATGCTATTACAAAAATTACTTATGAATACTTTTTGGCTCGTGCAGGTGAAAGTATCGTGAAAAAAGTTCAAAAAACGGGCATAAATCTAAATAAGAGAACATATATAAGTGCAGATATGCCGCTTGTCGGAACAGAACTTTTAGTGTGTATTAATATAGATAATGTTTCAGAACTTTATATGTATAGTAAAGATGCCGAATTTATAGGTATAGCATACGATAAACAAATCGCAAATATAAGCCTAGAAGAGCTAAAAGCACATCAAAAAGAATTCAAACAAGCACAAAGTAAGGTAAGAAAAGTTATCAAAAAAGCAGAGCTTAGCGACTTTACACAAACTAGCGTTGAATATGACTTAAAAATAAGAGAAAAAGAACACAACGAGCTACTAAATACACCAAAAAACAATGTCTTATTGGATGATAAAACGGTAAGTGTATATAAAGCAAATAAAAAGCTTTTAGATGAAGTAAGACTTAGTTTTGAAGATTATGAAATAAGTGAAAGTAAAGATAGCAAAGATGCGACTTGGGAAAGTATTTTTGATGATGTAAATGTTGGATAGTGCTTAAAAAAGCCTTATTTATAAGGTTTTTTTAAATACTTTTCAAAGGAGATAAAATGGATGTTAGAGCAAGACTAAAAGATTTTTGTAAAACAAATAAAATTAGTCAAAGACAAGTAGCTGATAGTATAGGATACAATACTACTTATCTATCAAAATATATGAATAATGATAAAAACTTCAATTATCACGAAGAAGTTGAGCTTAAAGTAAAGCAGTTTTTAGATAGTTTCAAGCCTAAAAAATCGCAACATAGCGATGATTTTATAATCACACATGATGTAAAAGCAATCTTTGGAACTATTGATATGATAGTAAGCGTGTGTGGTATGGGTGCGATTATTGGACTTGCAGGAACAGGCAAGACAAATACTATTAAAGAATACGCTAAAAAACACCCACAAGCAATTCTTATAGAAGTAGTGCCAACTATTAAAACAAAAGCACTTTTAAAAAGACTTTGTTTAAATCTTGATGTTCGCTCTACTGGTTCAAGTGATGATATGTTTTTAGCAATTACTGATGAACTAAAAAAGAGAAATCATATCATTATAGTAGATGAAGCTGAGACGCTAAATCACACATGTCTTGAAATACTTCGCAGAATGCATGATTTAACAAAAACTCCACTTGTTTTTGTAGGAACTCACAAGCTAGAAAACAACCTCACAGGCATACTTAAAAACAACACTAATGAATTTGAGCAATTAAGCTCTAGAGCGAGTTTGCATTGGAGACTACAAGGCTTAAAACCAAGTGAGATAAAAGATATTTGTTCTCGCTTTGGCATAGATGATAGCGAGTGTGTAGATTACATTGAGCGTTTAGCTCGTAGAAACTTTAGAAGCACAATGAGTTTATTAAAACGAACAAAAGAACTAAGCGAAAAAGCAAATATCAAGATAACACGCGAACTAATAGCAGAAGCTAAAAAAATGCTTATGTGAGAAAGAATTTAAAAGTTTGAATGTTTATTAAGTCCTAGTGCTAGGGCTTAAATAAGCATTTATGCTAATTTTTTTACAAGGAGAAACTATGACAGTTTTAAAGGATTTTAACGAGGTTGACAACAATCTTCAAAGATTATGTGAGATTGAGTGTGCGATAAGCAATATCAACAATGATATTACTATTGAAACAAACAAGATTAAAGAGCGTTATGTAGAACGCTTGAACGAGCTTGAACACGAAAGAGCGTTTTTAACACAGCAAGTAAGCGATTTCGCTGAAAACAATAAGCACGAGTTTAGCGAAAAACGCTCTCGTGAGCTTGTTTTTGGAACGATAGGTTTTAGACTTTCAAGCTCTGTAAGTGTGCCAAGAGCTAAAGCTAAAATTGAAAGCTTAATTAAAAGCATTAAAGCTTATGGTTTTAAAGACTGCATAAAGTATGAAGAAAAAGTAGACAAAGACGCACTAAATGAGCTAAACGATAGCGAATTAGTTAAGCTTGGACTTACTAGAAAGACTACTGATAATTTTAGAATTGATTTAAACCTAGAAAAAATCAAGCTTGACTAAGTATTTAAAATAGCCTTGCAAGGGGCTTGAAATACCCTTGCAAAGTCTTTTTAAGTACTTAAAAAAGGATTAAAATGATATTAAGAAGCTTAAGAGAAATTATAAAACTTGATGATTATGAGCTTATTTTTACTGAACTAAAAAGACTAGACCACTTTGGTTATATGCTAGAGCTAAATAAGGCTTATGGCACTAAAGGATTAAATTATGAAGAGCTACGCCTTTATGGGTATAGAAAGCTAACATTACAAGAATGCAAAAATGCTATGCGTAAAGCTTTATTTGAATGCGTAAATGAAATTTGCAAGGCTTACAAATGACACCAAAACAAAGAAAATTTAGAGCTGATTTAATACAAATCATTCATATTTTAAAAGCTGAAAAAGGTATTGATGATGAGATGTATAGAGCGATTTTATTTGAAAGATACAGCGTAGATAGTAGCACACTTTTAGACATTGATGAGCTTAAAGATTTTGCTATTATTCTTGGGTACAAAGGCTTTGAAACTAGAAAAGCAAAGGCTAATCGTGAAGTAGAAAGTCACTGCGATACAAACAATCGTGGCACTTCTACTAAGACACAAATCGCAACTATTCTTAAAATGTGGCGTAATTCAAAAGTAGTAAGAAATAAAGACATTGCAGGACTTTTAAGCTATTGTAATCGTATCTTGGGCTACATTCCGTTTAGCTTAGGAATGATGAGTAAAAGCGATGCAAGTAAAATGATAAATGCTATAAAAAATATAAAGTGAGTTTAAAATGAGCATATTAAAAGATTTTTATGGTATTGATGGAACAATGGATTTTAATGAATTTCAAAAAATTTTCGGTGGTTCATATATTTATGTGCCAAAACTAAAACCAAACCTACGCGAAATATATCAAGAAGTGCGTAAAACACATACAAGAAAAGCTGCAATAAAACACATTTGCGAGTATTATAATGTAAGCAAAGCAACACTATATCGTGCAATTAAAGGCTTAAATTAGTAGTTATTTTAGAAATTAACTAAGCCTTTAAGCTTCAAACTCTATGTCAAGAGTGTAAGAAGTGCCGCTTAGTGTATGTTTTACACTTTTAATAGAATAAACCCCAATGCCTTCAAGCTCTAATACACCACCAGCCACGATTTGCTGACCTACACAGGTAAGATTTCCTTTAATGCCACCTTTATTTAATTCGCTAAGTTTTGATGTCGCTAAGCTTTCAAGCTCTTGTGAGCTTTTGTTTGGTGGAGCATCTATTTTAGCTATGTTTTCACCATTACCGACCTTTATTTTTGTAAGCGTGGCATTACTTGTATTGTGTGAGCTTATCTCACAAGCATCATATTTAACACGATTGTTTTCAGTAATGCTTAGCGAACTACAATCGCTTACTTGGAGTTTGAATTTTGGCAAGTTTTTAGCAGGACTACTTTTGTGACTTCCACTACTCACATTGTAGCCATCAATACTTTTGCTCTTTTGTGTAACTATTAGATGTGAGTTTTTAACAGCACATATAAAACCATTTTTGTAAGCTAATATATATAAAAACTCTATATCGCTTTCGTTATTTTGCATTATGTGAGCTATTTTTACATTGTTTGCTTCGGGCTGAATTTTAGCTATTAAATTGTTTCTACTAGCAATTACTCCTGCAATAGCTGCTAAAGTAGTGTTTGCAAATGTTTTATTTCGTTTGATTTTTATTGGGCTTGAAAAATTAACAGCAGTAGCTCTTACTTCTGTAATATGATTAATATAATCAATAGTGCATTCGCTAATACTAAAAGTTCCACACTCATACAACTTATCTTCTTCGCCAACCCTATATCCTAGACTTAACTTTAATGTATCTTTAAAACTTGGGCGAGAAAATATACCATGAACACAAAAACTCATTTCGTCACTTTCTACGCCTTCTTTGTCATCATATTCTAAACTTATAAAGTTTTCTTTTATAAACTCGGTTATGTCTTTTTCGTTTGCTTCAAGCTTAAAAGTTGCTACCATAGAGTCTTAACCTCGCTTTCTTGTTTTATTACTGGTTTTGTTTGTGGTAAATACACAATGTCTCCTGCATTCAAGTGTGTTTTATGTAGCAAGTGTGGGTTTAATTCAAGCACCAAATCAAAATATTCAAGAGTTTTGCAATGCTTATACACTATGTAATCAAGTCTGTCGTTGTCTTTTGCAAAAACTATCATTCTCCAACCTTTTTTAAAATCAATGTAAATTCTTCTGCTAAGTGCATACCATTAGGTGCATAAGAGCTTCTTACTTCTTGCAAACTTACAACTACAAAAAGCCCAAAATAATCACCCAAAGCATTCGTTAAAACTTGTGCTTCATCGCTTTCTGCTAATGCTTTTAACTTATCAAGACTATAAATCCCATCATGTAAAGGTATCGTTTTGCCTTTGATTTCAATCGTTTGTTTTGTTTTTTGATTTTTAAACACTGCTTCATAGTTGTTTAATCTCTCGTTAAAACCACGAGCATAATCAGTATCAATGCTAACTTCGCTTATGCGTTTTTCATTAAATAAAAATCCACCAAAATTAAAAATCACTTACAACACTCCTATTCTTTTTATTATCAGCAACTTTTTCAATAGCTAGTTTTGCAGCTTTTATTACTTGTGCTTGAAACTCTGCTAAATTAAAGTTGCCATTACTTGTAGCAATCTTAAAATCACTCATATTTATAACTACATCTATTTTGTTATTTGTTGTAGTTTTTGAATTAGTGTTTAGTGCTTGTTTGATTTCTTGTTTTGATTTTGGTTGTTCGTAGCTAAGCTCTGTTTTTATAGGCGTCCAACCGTTATTTTTGTTTCTAGCTTCAAAATATCCCCTAACGCCTTCATTTCTTTTATTATTTACTTTTGTTTCTTTTTTATCATTGAATCCAAACCAAGAACCAACACTACTAGCAACATCACTTATCCACTCAAACTTAGAACTAATCCAATCAAAAGCAGCACTAAAATTACCTTTAATTGTATCAATTGGAGAAGTAAAAAAATCAGCCACACTAGACGCTCCTTCGCTAAAAAATGAGCAAAAACTATCAAATCCAGTATTTACATTATCCCATAAAGAATTAAAGCCGTTTTTAACAAATTCAAGCGGTGATGATATAGCATTGCTTATACTATTTATTGTGTTATTCCAACCTGTTTTAATACTATTTCCTACACCACTTATAAACTCTGCTGCATTACCAAATTTATCGCTTATAAAACTACAAGCACCACTAATGCCATCTTTTAAAAGCCCAAAACCTTTAATTAAAATTTGTAATGGTAAAGTAATAATTTTAAGAGCACTTGCTAAAAAATTACCAAAATTTTTACCAGCGTTTCCAGCTTTTTCAATACTTTCTGTACTTTCTTTTGATGAGCCAAATAAAAAGTTAAAAAGAGCTTTTGCTTTATCCCAGACCCAAGAAATGCCATCAATAAGCGGAGAAAAAACACCTTTAAAAGTTTCTATTACAGGAGCTAAACCCTCGCTCAAACCGTCCCAAAGCCCACCAAAAAAAGCTTTTATCTTGCCAAAGTTTTTATAAATAACAAAGCACAAAGCACTAACTCCAGCGATGATTAATCCTATTGGATTTGCTAATAAACTAAGATTAAAAACACGAACTCCAAGCGTTGCAGCTTTTAAACCTTTTAACAAACCACCACCGAGCGAAGAAGCAAAGCTAAGTAATGCTTTTTTACTTGTTTGAATAGGACTAGTTATTAAGCTTTTACTAAATGCTAAAGAACTAAGCATAGCTTTTTTAAATCTAATCTCAGAACCAACAAGACTAACAAAAAGCTCATCTTTTATCATCTTGTTAAGTCCAAGTGTTTTAGCTTTTAAAAAAATCATATTTTTAGCCATATTACCACTAAGGAGCGAAAATCCTGCACTAGCAGCTCTAAGTGAGCTAAGTGCTACTTGAAGACTTAAAAACGCACCAACACCACCGATTACGACTTTACTAAGTGTTGGAAAGCGAGTTATCATATCACTTGCAAAGCTTAATACCCCACCAAGTTTATCTACAAGGCTTGATACTACTGGTAAAAACACATTACCAACTTGAATACCTAAATTCTTAAGATTGTTTGTAAAAACACCTACACGAGTATTAAAAAGACTTTTAACAGCCTTAACTTCTTCATCTAAAGCCCCTTTGTTTTTGCCTATATTTGCAGTCGCTTCATTATATTTATCTAAATTTTCAACAAAAGCATTCATCACACTAGCATTCCCGCCAAACATTGAAGATAGCAATTCGTTATATTGCTTTTCATTTGCATTTTTAGTGATTTTAAGGCGATTGAAAAATAGGTCTAATGTTTGCTTTGGGTCTATTTTCATACCTATTTCAATTTGCTGTGCGTCCATTCCTAGATTTGCAATGCTAGATTTTACATTATCGCCCAAACTTGTTATATTTATAAGTTTTTCACTTAAGCTATTTATAGCACCTTCTGCTTGACCTTCATCTTTTGCCACTTGTAAAAACGCTGCACTAAGCACTGCACTTTCATTTGCACTAAGCCCAAACATTTTAGCATTGCTACTAATTTTACTTGTTAGATTTGCTATGCTTTTAGCACTTGCGTTAAATTTATTTCCAAGTGTAAATATTTCATCGCCTAAGCCTAAAACATCTTTGCTAGTTAGTTTAAAATGAGTTCCTAAAGAACTTAACATTTGATTTGTTTCTTCAGTGCTAAATCCTAAAGCAAGTTGAAGTTTAGAAGCTGAGCTTAAATAATCTTTTAAATCATCTTTTGGCACTCCAAGTTTAGCAATGTTTTGACCTAAAGAGGCTATTTGGGTGCTAGATATATTTATATGATTACTAAGCTTTAAAAAGTATTCGCTCATGTCTTTAAGCTCAAAATCACTAAGCTTGGCAGCATTATTAAAATCAGCCAATGCACTCTCATAATCTCCCGCAAATTTTACAGGCACAGCTAAAGCACCAATTCGGGCTAAATTACCACTTAGTTCATCTTTAAAATTTTTTAATTGATTACTTGCTAATTTTGTTTTTATATCAAGTTTATTAAGCTTAGTAATACTTGCATTTAATTTATTCATATCATCAGCACTTAGCTTTGCTACACGACCAAGAACTTTTAAAGAAGTTTGCTTGTCTCTAATTCCGTTAAATCCATCAAAAGCTAATTTTATGCCTATTCCCAAATCCAAGCCCATTTTAAGCTCTCCTTAATATTATTTATTTACAATACCCACAGCTTTACATAGGTCGCACCTATGCGAGTAAAGGGGTTAATGTATAAGGTTCAGTTCTTACGCAGGGTATTAATGTGTCGCTCACAAGGTTACTTTATCTGACCCCAACTGCCCATTAATCACTATCTTTCGTAAGAGACTCAACATATATTTTTCCATTTACATCTTTAATGACTAATTTGTAGTTAAAACCAAGCATCTTTTTATAAACAATTGAGTTTTTCTTATTTCCCTTTTTATACGAGCCTTTTAATATTTGTGGCACAAGCGAATAATCCATCGCACCTATATTTGGGTGATAAAAGTGATTTGCGATTTGATACTCATCAATAAATACCCCCTTGCCTTTATATTCGCATAATTTAATTAGATTTTGCTCTCTTATTTTCTTTTCTTCATCACTAAAATTACCAACCATATTATTTATAAAATTTGTATATTCTTCAGCACTCATTTTTTGCTCTTTCATAATGTTTTGGTGATGATTAAATCTTTCTTTGATAGTTTCATATCTTTTAGTATGCTCTTGTGTGCTTTTATAAGCATTATTCATGATAGTCTTAGCTCTATTTTTTATATCACTGTGTAAAGAATTAACCTTATCTTCAAGAACTTTAAAGAGTGCATTTCGTGGTTGAATAAGACTAAAATTAAACCCTTTTGGGACAGGAGGTATTGGCGATTTTAATCCAACACCATATTTTTGAGCTTCTTCTTCGCTTACTGATTGAACTTTACAGCGACAATTAAAACCTTTAGGTGGATAAAGAGATTCCGCCCACGCTGGGTCATCTACTGGCAAAACTGTATTGTGTAATGCTTGATGTTCTGGTCTAGTTTTATAATCTCCTACTGCGACATATCTTAAATAAGGTTTATCGCCTTTTAACTGCGTTTCATACCTACTCATAGCATAAGCTTGACGCATGTTTGTATTAAAAATCGTTTTTAAATGATGAGAGCCTAAACTACCAGCTATATTTAAAAGTTCATTTTTAACACTATCAAAACTAAGTCCTTTTTCATAAGCTTTATATAAAACAGAGTGCATTTTTTCTAATGTATTTATTTCATTTATTGCACTAACTATAAAAGTGCGTTGATATGCATCAAATCTTATTTTGTCAATATCTAGCGTTTTTGGTATTTTGTTTTTAAAATGCTCTAATACTCTGTCAGGGGTATTATCAAAAAACATATTAACATCAATCATCACAAGCACCCTTAATGCTAATATTTACTAAAGCATTATTTAAAGCTGTTTCTACATCTTCATTTGAATAACCTGCATTGTTTAAAATCTCATAAGCTTCTTCGTAGGAGCTAGAATTGGCTAAAACTTTTTCTAACTCTATTTTTAAATCATTGTCATATTTTTGTGATAAATCTTTATAAGTTTTGCTTTCAAGCGTTGCATCAATAGTATCTATTGGTTTATTGAAAACATTTGGAATAAGCGTTGAATTTGCGTTTTTTGGTGTTGCATCTATTGTATCTTTTTTATTTGGATACATATAGTTAATCTCTCGTTTAGAACCTTGAACACCATAAGTGTCTTTTATGTAATCTTCGCTCAAATCAAATCCCATGTTATAAATTATTGAATCTCTTTGAGCTAGTTCGCTTTTAATGTCGTTTTCAGGTTCAAGCTCTGCATAAAGCTCTCCGCTGTAATTGTTTATTTCTTTAAAATGCTCTAATACTTTGTTTATCACAAACAAAAGAAGATGCAGATCAGCATTTGCTAAATCTTTTCTAACATCATTGTGAGTTTGTGCTGCTGCAAAGCTCCCACCATCTACTTGAGAGCTAAGATTACCACCCAAAATAGCTGAACGAATGCAATTATCTAAAAAATCAACTAGACTATGAAAGTCGTTTTGTGTTGATGTTGGCTGAATGAGCGTAATCTCTTCTTCTTTGCCAATAGCAGCAGTGTCACCGCTAAGCATAGCATGAACTTCAATTGCTATTTCTTCGGGATTAGCGTCTGTTTTTGCGATTACCCACGGCGAGCCAAATTTTTCTTGAAAAGATGACCAAAATCGTATAGATGCTTGTTTTAATTTAACAGCCCAATACAACTTAGGCAACAAAGCATCACCATAAGGGAAAAACGCGGAACTTTCATATAAAGCATAGACTATTTTACCCTTAGGAATGTCAATAAAAACTCCATTGTCACTAAACTTAAGCTCGTTGTTTTCAAACTTGAAGTTTCTAAAATCTCTTTGTATCAACTCAGGATAGTAAAAACCATCCTTATAATCCCAATTTAGCTCAAAAACATTTAATCCGAACAAATAAGTTTCTAATATCTGAGAAATTATGTCAGCATAGAAAATTTTATTCTCAAATCTGTTTATAATCTTTTCATCATCACATACAAATCTTATGCTTTTAGCTTTATTTATAGATTTACGACTTGTATTTGCTTGTGTGAAAGCCAAATCTTTGTAGATTTCTACTTGTTCTTGAGGTGTAATTTTGTAGCTTGTTAAAAAGCTACTTGAAAACAGCTTTTTTATTAAAACATCTTGTTGGTTTAATACTAATAGCTTTTTACTCATCTTAAAAACCTTCTTTTTTGATAATAATGTGTTCTTCTTTGTATATTTGTAATTTTTAGCTCTTTATAAGCTCCTGCAAGGCTATCGGGAGCATCGTCGTTTTTGTGTTCTGGGTATTCTAAAAGTTGTTCTATTAGCTGTGTTTGACTTTTATGAATAAATAGCTCTTTATTTGCAAATGGCATTTCTAAGCTTTCTATTCTTTCGTGCTTACTTTTATAATTATTTACACCCTGTAATGGCAAATGGATATTTTGCTTTAAAGCCTCGTTTTTTAAAAACTCTTTTAAGAAAAATTGACCGCCGTTTGTTTCTACAATAACTTTTCTTGGATTATATGTAAGTGTTAGTTTTATAATTGTTTTTATCATATCTTGCACTTGCATAACTTTTACAATGCTTTCAATTAAATAAGCTTTGTTTTCATAAGAAAGTCCTAAAACGCTAATAGCTGTAAAATCACTCTTTTTAGTAGCTCCTGCTGGGTCAATATAAATAACCTTTGTCTTTATTTCGGGTAAAACATCGTAAAAATTAAGGTTTTCAAGCTTAAAGATTTGCTTTTCACTTAAAGGCTCGTTTAATTGCTCTTTATTAAATGCTCTTAGGTTTTCAGCCCTAAGTTGCATAAGCTTTTTAATATCTCTTGCACTTTCCCATAGCACTTTACTACCATTTTTCATAAGTTCTTCATTAGCTTTATAAAAGCCTTCAGCTCTTTGTTTATCAACTTTATAAAGCTTTATATAATCATCCCATAAATCCATACGATAAGGAAAATGAATTATTGAGCTAAATTTCTTGGTTATCCAAAACTCATTTTTCAGCTTTCTATTTAATACGCTATCTTGATGAAGTATTGTCCCAATATACAAAACATCTAAGCTATCATCAAGTGAGCCAAGATTAAGAACCGCTTCATCTAGCCAATCTTCAAGCTTATCACGTTGTTCTTTAGAACGCACATTTGTATCGTTTTCTAAGTCGTCCAAAATTGCTAAATCAGGGCGATATGCTCCATAACGAATACCTCTAAGCCTTTTACCACTACCAAAAGCCTTAACCTTTACACAATTTTTTGTGATAAACTCGCCCACTTTCCAATTATCACCTACTAAATCACCGAAATCAGCTTTTAAGTTTTCATTGCATTCAAGCTCAACTTTAATAGCTTCAAGGTTAGCTTCTGCTAACTCTATTGCGTCACTAATCTCAACTATAAAACGCTTTTTCTTATAAACTATGCACCACAAAACAAGACCAACTGAACAATGCGTAGATTTAGCGTGACCACGTGGAGCTGCAACGGCTCTTTTTTTAATTGAATGAGTGCCTAAAGTATTAAAATAATCAGCTAAATATGTATGTAACTCACAAACACCACCAATTGATGCGTAATGGCTTAAATAAGTATTAAAAAACTTTAAATAATCATTCTCACACTCTTTTACACGTTGCTCTTTAAGATTTGCATCAAGCGTAGCTTTATAATCAAGTGAAGCAGCAAATTCATCTCTTAAATCGCCGAGCCACTTTTCAAATTCTTTTCTTTTTGTTGCTGGTGGCTTATCTTTTATGTTCTCATCATTAAAAAAGTTTTCTATTTCTTCTCTACTACAAAACATTAGCTTTCTCCAATGCTTTGATGAGTTTATCAGAGTTTAAAAAGTCTTTAAAATGCTCATTCAAGCTTTCATTATTTAGCGTTTTTATCTCATCAATAAGCACTTTTATAACTACTTGAGCTATATTTAGCTTATATTTTTTCGGGTCTTCTAAGTCTGCAACTTTTACCATCTTTGAAAAGCTATCTCCAAGCTTTACAATGGCTTCAGACTTCTTTTGAGCATTCATTTTAGGGTCATTCATTATCTCATCTAAGGCTTTTTGTAATTGGTCTTTGAAATGATTTGAAAGTTCTTGCACATTTTTATCTGCAATAACTTCTTTTATTCTTAGCTTCTCCCAATCTCCATCCTTGCTTTTGTAGTTTTGAATTGTGCGGATGTTTTTATTGAGAATTTCGGCTATTTCATTACATTCATAGCCTCTTAAATATAAAGACTTAGCCCAATCATAAGTGCTTTTCATCTTTTACCCCAATTATTGTGAATGAAAAATCTTTTATGTATTCTTGGTGGTGTGGTGTCATTTTCTGCAATAGGGGTTTTACCAGCACTCATTTTTAAAAGGACTTTTTCTAACTCTTCTTGTATTAGCATTAGCTTATCTTTTGGATAGTCTTGTTTTTCTTTTAACTTTAAAAGAGTAAGTTTGATGCAAATGTTTTTCAATGCTTGATTTGGCTTCTCTGGAATAATTACAAAAGTTGATATGTGAGTTTTAGCGTCTTTTATCGCATCTTCCAACACTCTTTCTTCACTAAAATCTTCTAAATGACATAATTCATTTAATTCCTTTTGACTTACTTCATTTAGTAAATCATCTTTTGTAATCATTCTAACCCCTTTTTTTTAAGTTGCAAATGCGTTGAATTTCGTTGAACTACTTTCAACGCATACATTTATACCCTTTAGCCCAAAAAGGGCTAAAAATGGCTTATTTTGTAGATAGTTTAATAAGTGCTTCAGGTCTTACACACACTGGTAACGCTCTCATTTCACTATAAATAGCCCACCCGCGACCATCATCTAGTTCTTTTGGAGAACTTGTAAAAATCATTGTTGGTGCGTGTTCTAGTGCTTCTGTGTGATTTGCACGACCATAGATAAGTTTAAATGCATCGGTATTTTTTGGCACAACGATAGCACCATCATCAAGATATTTTTTAGACTCTCCCTTAGAATTTTTGTAAGTTGCATGATATGGTATAAACTTAATTCCGTAAATCTCTAAGATACGCTTATTTTCTTCGTTTATCCATCTAGCGTTATTTTGTTGAAATAAATTTTCACTAAGTGCTTTTTGATTTAATGCATCAATAAACTCAAGTGAGCTTAAAACTTCATAATTTGGTAAATATCCAAACTCATCACTCAAACGCTTTTCATATTCATTAATAAATTCAATGATTTTTTTAGCATTATCTATTTTAGTTGCTTTAGAATTGTTATTTATTTCAAATAAAACTTTCCCATTGCCATCTAACACTTTACCAAACAATGCACCAGCACACATATATTCTAATGTCGTTTTTAGGCTTTCGTTATGCTTTTTAACCTCATAACCAATTCTATCAGCAAGACTTTCTAATGCTCCCGCTTCATTATCAAATGATTTAAGAGTGTTTAATTCACTTGCATTAATGATTGCTTTCAGTGGATAGCGTGGAAGCGAGATAGGAACGATGTATTCTTTGTCTGTTTTTTGAATTAAATGCTCAGCCTCTGGGCTTGTTGATGAAAGTATAATTCCTGCTCCACGCAAAATTTTAACTTCTGCACTTTGACCTAAAATTCCCTCTTGATTTGTAAAATATGTATCATATATATATTGTGGGCTTTTTTTAAATTGGTCGTGTGCTTGTAGCATTGTGCTAACTTCAAACTTACTCATTAATTCTTTAATTTCCATCTTTTCTCCTTTTAAAACACAATATTTGCATTAAATAATGCAACTTTTATTTTTTCACTTAGCTCAATATTTGCTATTTTGCCAATCAGTAAAATCATATAAATCCCATCTTCATTAGCAGTATCAAGTAAGATACCAACTCTTTTAGCATCAACTACATTTAAATCAGTTGCTTTTTCCCACTTATTTGTAGAGTTTAAAATAAGCGGTGTTCCTGAGCTAAGCTCTTCTGTTGTGCTAACTTCTGCGTTTATGCTTAATATGTTTTTGATTACTATTTCACTAATTGTGAGTGGTTTTTGATAGATTGTCATTATTTATTCCTTGTCATCATTTTAGCTATGTCAAATTTTTGACTGCCTTGTTTATTTGCAAAAAGATTGTTTTGTAATGCATTTGTGTTCTTTTTTTGCAGATTTAAAAACACTCTAAATTCTTTCATATCTTTTTTAGCATAATTAATTGCCCATGCTTTTTGGCTATTTGCTATTAAACCTTGTCTAATACTATTTTCTACCAATTCAGCAACGCTCTCACCTTCAAGCTCTGATAGTTTTGCTTCTAATTCTGCAATTTTTGTTTCAAGCTCTTCGTTTTTTGCTTCCAATTCTGCATTTGTGTTTTGCAAATCCTCCAAACTTTGCTTTAACTGCTCGTTTTCTTGCACAACGCGTTCGTTTTCTTGCTGTAAAGCTTCTAAGTCCATGTTTTCTCCTTTATTAAAATTGTTTTTAATTTTTTTAAGTGGTATTTCTCCTAAACCAGATAAAAATGGTGTATTTGTAAGAGCTATTGAATGTAATGTCGTTCCAATGCCTTTTCCGCTAACTCCATCAATGCTATTAAATTCATACACTGGGCTTATATAGCGATACTTTCCATCTTTAATAAGCTCTTTTGCTTCTTCACTCCATGAAACTTTTGCAAAAAGTTCTTTATTTTGTATATAAAGCTCTTCAACCCACCCAATGGCTGGTGCTTTTTTATTCTCTAAACTTTCGTGTTCAAAGTCTATTGGCACTTTTAAACCACGATTTTTAAAATTTGTTATCATTTGCTCCATGTCAGTTAGACTAATATCAAAACTACCAGCACGATGACCTTTCCACGAACCAATCGTTGCTACTTTTAAAGGTTTTCCTAATTCAAATAATTTCAATACCTTCTCCTTCGTTAGTAGTCTTTATCAATACGCTAAAATCTCTTGTATATAGTGATATATAGCCTTGCTCACTAACTCGCTCATAAGTTTTTGAAAGATTTGTAAGATTTGCTTCAAATCCATAAGAAAAAAGTTCATCAATTAAAACTTTGTCAATTTTTTCTATGAGTTTTATTGCTACATACTTGTTTTCAATTCTTTTATTTTTTTCTTTAGTGCTACATCTACTGCATACATAGATTTTAAAATCTACTTTTTTTGTAGCTATATCTTGATAGCTCTCATTTACAAAATCTAGAAAAATTAAAGGCTTATTTAACATATCTTCAATCTTGCTAGGGTCTTCAAATTCACCCATGTAAGTTTCAATTGTTAATCTATCTTCAACATCTTTTTTATTAGCAAAATAATCATTTAATTTAGACAAAATTGAGCTTTCTAGACTATATAACACTACTACTCCTTTTTTAACTGGCAAATACTAAAAAATTTTTGTATCAAAAATACTATGAAAAATGATAAAAATTTTTTTTACACTTGCGAAGTTTTGAAAAATCAAGGAGTAAAAGTGAAAGTTTTAAGATATGAAAGATTTTTAAAAAGTCAATATGGAACTTTTTCTAAAGTAACATTATTTGATGAAAATAAAAATATCTTAGCAAACTTTACTGGGCTTGAGTGCATTGGAGAGCCTACTAATGAAAGCGGTTTAAAAAGACCTATAAAGCCTAGCATTTATGCGGCGACTTGGATATGGTCTGCTAATTATTCTCCTGTATTAAAAATAAAAATACCACATGTTTATAGTGATGAATTAAGTAAAAATCGTTTAATTAGAATTCATCATGGTTCTTGGCTAAAAGACACAATTGGTTGCTTGTTGCTTGGACTTTGCTTTTTATATAACGCACAAGGCGAGATTATTGGTATAGGTAAAACTCGCTTAGCTATGAAAAAATTATATGAGTTAATAGGTGAGAATGACTTTATTGTAGAGGTAATAGATGCGAACTAAGTTTTATGCTGTAATTATAGTTTTAGTACTTTCAAATCTAGCTTTTTATTTTGTAAATAATGATTTATCAAAAGAAAATGAGCTACTAGCTACTAAATTAAACACTGCAAATATTAATCTTGAACTACAAAACCAAAAAATCAAAGAGCTTAGTGTTGAGATTAAACCTACTGAGATTAAAGAAGTAGAGCGTATAAAGAAAATATACATAAAAGATAACACTTGTGAAGCTGAACTTAAAGCTTATAAGGAGCTTTTTAATGCAATTAATTAGTGTTTTTCTCGTTCTTTTACTTTTAAGCTCTTGTGCTAGTCAAAATCAAATTAAATATGTGAATGTGCCTGTGCGATGCAATGCAAAAATGCCATTAAAACCTTTGAAAAGTAAAAATGTAAATGATTTTGATTACGCAAAAGAAACATTGATATATCTAAGAGAGTGTGAAAGCACTCTAAAACAATGTTTAGGAGTAAAAGAATGAGAAAAGCATTAGAAAAAAATAGGCTTTTAATTGAAAAGCTTATTTTT
This sequence comes from Campylobacter sp. RM12637, assembly GCF_020137645.1. Taxonomy (NCBI): domain Bacteria; kingdom Pseudomonadati; phylum Campylobacterota; class Epsilonproteobacteria; order Campylobacterales; family Campylobacteraceae; genus Campylobacter; species Campylobacter sp. RM12637. The sequence goes on along the minus strand of NZ_JACGAV010000019.1, from coordinate 10,099 downwards.
TATGTCGCAATTGGTGTAGCTGGATATTTTTATGCTTGGGCGGTTGGCTTATGAGCGATGATAGATTTATTTATTATTGGCTTTGTTGTGTGTGCTTTATAGCTGCACTTACAAGCACTTATGAAAAGCATAAGCTTGATGGATTTAATGGTATATCAAGATTAAAAAGACTTTTAAGTGCTCTTAGCTCATCAATGCTTGCGGGTTATGTTAGTTTTGAATTTGCACTTTATTTTATACAAAATGAGCGATTAAGCGTTGCAATTGCAGGAATTGGTGCGTACATTGGAACTGAGATGTTAGAAAAACTACAAAGCATAGTTTTTAATTATATTGAGAAGAAAGGTAAATAATGAATTGCATAGGTATTGTTTGCGATGTAAAAGAAAATAAAGCTAGTGTTAAACTAGACAACGAATTAACAACTGATTATTTAGATGTAGTGCAACATTCAAGCAATGCAAATTCAATATCTTTTCAACCGATAAAAATTGGCGAACAAGTGCTAGTAATCGCTGTAAATGATGATATTAATTCAGGTGTAATTTTGCGTGGAATATATCAAGATAAACATAAATTAGATGCAAGTGATACTAAAGAATATGTAGAGTTTAGTGATGGCACTTGCATTTCATACGATACTGTAAACTCAACGCTAGATATAAATGTAGCTAAAACTATAAATATAAATTGCGTTGATTGTAATGTAATTTGTACTAATTTAAATGCAAATGCAAACACTACAACTATTACAAGCCAATCAATAAATTTAGTTGGGAATACAAATATTGCTGGTGGAATTAGCACAAGTGGTGCTGGTGGTAAAGCTGGAGCTTTTAGTATAAATGGTAGTTTAGAAATAAGTGGAGCTTTGAATGTAAAAGGAGCTTTAAGTGTAGATAAAAACATAAGCACTAAAGCAAGCATAATTGATAGTCGTGGTAACTTAACTAATCACACAAATAGTGGATATGGCAGGGATTAAAATGTATCTAACAAGTATTGAAAATAGCATAAAAGACATTTTATTAACCCCACTTGGTGCAAGGGTTATGCGTCCTGAGTATGGCTCACGAATTTACGAGCTAGTAGATAAAAGAGTAGATGATAATTTTAAAGCATTGCTTACTGCTTATGTTGTCCAAGCTGTTCATAAATATGAAACAAGAGTAAAAATAAAAAAAGTAATTTTTGTAAGTAAAACTGATGACAAATTAACATTTCGTTTATTACTTGATAATGGTGGGGCTTTAGATGTTGCTGCTTGAAAAAGTTGATTTTGAGAAAATTTTAAGTGATTTAAAATTCATCGCAACTAAGGAGCTTGATGATGTTAATCTACTTGAAAGCGATAGTTTATCAGCTCTTTTGCAATGTTACGCTTATCGTGAAGTTTTACTTAGAAGTGAAATAAACGAAAAAGTAAAAGCCCTTTTAATTGAGTTTGCAAGAAATGATGATTTGGATAAACTTGTTAAATTTTATGATATAAAAAGACTTGCAGGAACTAAACCAAAAGCACAAATAGAGTTTAAATTAAACACTATTTTGGATGCCGATGTAATCATACCTAAAGACTCTATATTTCACTCAAACACAAGCGAAGTAGCAACGCTTGATGAAGATGTAATAATTAAGAGTGGTGAGCTTAGTAATTTAGGAACAATTACATTAAATAAATACATAAAATCAAGCACTATTAAATGCGAATTACTACAAACTCCACTACCGTTTTTGGTTGAGTGTAAGCAAAAAACAGATTTTATTAATGGAGCTGATGCTGAAAGCGATGAAGACTTACGCACTCGTGCGATTTTAAGCCTTGAAAAACCAAGCACAGCTGGAAGCTCAAATGCTTATATATATCATACAAAATCAGCTAATGCAAAAATAAAAGATGTAAAAGTTTTGAACGGCGGTGCTGGTATTGTTCGTGTGATAATCAAAAGCGATAACGATGCAAACGCTTTAAATGATATAGTTAAAGCTTTAAACGATGAAAAGACTAGACCGCTAACTGATATCGTAAAAGTTGAAGAAGCTAACAAAAAAGAAATCATAATAAACGCTACTATTTATAAATATGATATGTTAAGCGAGTATAAGCGTGATGATTTAGAGCTTAATATTAATGAAAATATAAGCCTAAGTGCCATTTATGAGTATCTACATGATAGCTCAACGCAAAGCGTTGAAATTGACTTGAAAAATAATTTAACCACACTTGAAAACGAGTTTTTATATATCAAGTTTAATTTTACTTTTAGGAGAGCTTTATGAAAAACTTCAAAAGCTTATTACCTAGCCATAAAACAAAAGATGAAAAAACACTTGAAAAGATTGGAGCTGATTTATTAGCCAAATTTGATCTAAGAGTGATTGATAATAACCCACGCACTTGCGATAAAAAATTATTAAAACACTTAGCGTATCAATATGATATAGATATTAATAATTTAAGTGAAGCAGAAGCTAGAAACTTACTTTCACAAGCTTTTTTAATTCATCGCTACGCTGGAACGCATTATGGACTTAAAAAAGCACTAACAAATTATGATGAAAATTTAAGCGTAATAGATAATTTGGGTAATTATCAATTTAAATGTGTTTTAGAACTAAAAAGTAATCTTGCAAATGAAAAACTTGAACACATAAATACACTTGTAAATAAATACAAAAATGTTCGTTCAATTTGTGCTGGAATTGAAGTAAAACAAGCTACTGAATTAAACATAAAACTAGCACCTTTTACTTGTATAGGCAAAGTAATTAGCGTTTATCCAAAACAACCTAAAAATATCATTATCGGAGGTGGTGTTGGTAGTGCTATAGCAGTGCATATTATCAATAAACAGGAGATAAGAAATGTATGAAACATTAATCACAAAGAAAGGTCAAGAGCTTTTAGCAAAAGCTTTAAGCACTAATACTCAAGTAGCATTAAAAGAAATACGCTTTAGCGATTATGCAGGTTCTATTAATGAAAATATGAATGTCTTAGCAAGTATTAAACATACTCAAGATATTACAAGTAATATGCAAGATACAAATAATGCTAATACTATTGTAATTGAAACATTAATCCCTGCAAATATCGGTGGCTTTTACATTGAAACTTTAGGCGTTTATACAAACAAAGGTGAGTTATTTGCATTAGCAAAAATTAACTCAACTTATAAGCCATTGCTAAGTGAAAATTTAGCAACTGATTTACATGTAAAACTATATTTACAAGTAGGTAATGCTACAAATGTTGTATTAAATATAGATGAAAGTGTAGTTTTAGCAAGTCGTGAGTATGTAAATGCTGAATTGCTTTTAATAAAAGATGAATTTAATAAATCACAAAACTTACAAGATAATAAAATATCAGCACTTGAAAATACTAAAGCTGAAAAATTACAAGTGTTTACAAGAGATGAAATTAATGTAAAACTAAATACTAAAGCTGATAAAACTACAACCTACACAAAAGTTGAAGTTGATAACAGCCAAACCACACAAAATACAACAATTAGCACAAATCATACAAGTGTATTAAATCAACTCGCACTTCAAAACACACAAATGAGTAAGCTAATGACCCAATGCCAAAACTTACTAACCAAAATTGAGCTGGGGGGGGGTAAAGTAGGTATGATATTTATGTATGCAGGTGCGACAATTCCTAGTAATTATATGCTTTGCGATGGTCGTGAATTATTAAAAACAGCTTACCCACAATTATTTCAAGCAATAGGCACAATTTATGGAGAAAGTACTGACAAGCTTAAGTTTAAGATACCTGATTTAAGAGGCAAGTTTGTTCGTTGTGTTGGCGGTAATGCTTTTGCATTAGGTGTATTACAAGGTGATGCTATAAGAAATATTAAAGGAGATATGAAAGCTGCTAAAGAATCTTGGGGAAATGCACAATTTATTGATGCATTGGATTGTACTGGTGTTTTTGAGGTAATTAAAGGTAACAAAAGCTGGACTGGAGATTCACAGCCAAATGCAAATCAGGCATGGGGAGTATCGTTTGATGTTAGTCGTGTTGTCCCAACCGCTAATGAAAATCGCCCAATCAATATGGCAATGAATTTCATAATTCAATTAAAGGAGTAAACAATGGAAGAAATACAAAGAAGTTTAAGTGAATTAATCACTAATCAAAGAGCAATGTTAGATGCTCAAAGTAAGCTACTAGCTAGTGTTTATGATAAGCAAGTAGTAGATAACAAGCTTAATAACAAGCTTAATATTACTGATTTTACAGCTATTAAAAATGCTATAAATATGCACCTAAATCAAAAATCTTTTGCAGACAATGGTTATACAAAATTACCTAACGGACTAATTTTGCAATGGATAAATGCGAACAATACAAAAGTATCAACTGAAGTAATAAAATTTCCTATAGCTTTTCCAAATAAAGTTTTAAGCGTTATTGCAAATTCAAAAGATAAAACAGATTCAGGTAGTAGTATTGGTGGTGGTTATGGCTCTATATTACATATTACAAATTATACAAATACACAAGTTGAAATTCATAAGACTTATTGGAATAAATATGCCACTAATTCAAATGTTATAGGTTCAATTTTTGCGATTGGTTATTAAGGAGCAATAATGTATGAAACATTAATAACAAAGAAAGGTCAAGAGCTTTTAGCAAAAGCTTTAAGCACTAATACTCAAGTAGCATTAAAAGAAATACGCTTTAGCGATTATGCAGGTTCTATTAATGAAAATATGAATGTCTTAGCAAGTATTAAACATACTCAAGATATTACAAGCAATATGCAAGATACAAATAATGCTAATACTATTGTAATTGAAACTCTCATTCCAGCCAACATCGGTGGTTTTTATATAGAAACTTTAGGCGTTTATACAACAAAAGGAGAATTATTTGCATTAGCAAAAATTAACTCAACTTATAAGCCATTGCTAAGTGAAAATTTAGCAACTGATTTACACATAAAATTATATTTGCAAGTAGGCAATGCTTCAAATGTTGTATTAAATATAGATGAAAGTGTAGTACTAGCAAGTCGTGAGTATGTAAATGCTGAATTGCTTTTAATAAAAGATGAGTTTAAAAAATCACAAGGCTTACAAGATAATAAAATATCAGCACTTGAAAATAATAAAGCTGAAAAATTACAAGTATTTACAAGAGATGAAATTAATATAAAACTAAATACTAAAGCTGATAAAACTACAACCTACACAAAAGCTGAAGTTGATAAATCGCAAGAAACACAAAATGCAAAGTCTTTAATAGAAACACTTAATCTAAAAACAATGATTGATAATTTAAAACTTGAAGTTACAAATCTCAAAAATGCTATGGATATGCACTTGGGGGGGGGATTGGCATGATTTGTATGTTTGCAAGTAATAGTGTTCCTAGTAACTTTATAGTTTGCGATGGTCGTGAATTAGCAAAAAAAGACTATCCGCAATTATTTAAAGTGATAGGTATTACTTACGGAGAAAGTGCTGACAAGCTTAAGTTTAAGATACCTGATTTACGAGGTAAGTTTGTTCGTTGCGTTGGCGGTAATGCTGCAGCATTAGGCGTATCACAAGGTGATGCGATTAGGAATATTACAGGTAGCTTTTCTGGAGCATTAGAAAGTATAAGTAATTTAGAAAGCTTTTATGAATTTGATGGGGCTTTTTATATAGATAGAACAAAAGGAGTTTTCGGTCATGGTTCAGGAACAGATAGGGATAATGCTATTTATCGTTTTTCTGCTTCAAAAGTTGTTCCGACTGCTAATGAAAACCGACCAATCAATATGTCAATGAATTATGCAATACAAGTAAATTAAAAAAAGGAGAAACAATGATTTATGTAAATTATGATGAAAATACAAGAGAAATTAAAGCTTATTATGATGATGAGATAAGTGATTTTATACCTGAACCAAATTTTACAATAAGCGAAAAAGAACACTCACAAGCTTTAAGTATAAATGCTAATTATGTAACGAATGAATTGCGTTTAATTTATAAAGAAAGAGAATTAAGTATAGATGAACTTAAAGCAAATAAATTAGCAGAGATTGAAAATGCGTTTAAATCAGTAATGACAAATTTAGATAAAACACCAAGCGAAGAACGCTTAACATTTGAACGCCAAGAGCGTGAAGCTAGAGCTTATCAAGAAAGTAAAAACGAACTAGATGCACCATTTGTTAAAGTATTAGCAGAGCAAAGGGGCGTGGAGTTTGAGCTTTTGGTTAGCAAGATTATAGAAAAAGCTGACAAATATGCAAGTATTAGTGCAACATTCATCGGTAAAAGGCAACGCTATGAAGACTTGGTAGCACTTGCAACTACTAAAGAGGATTTAAACTCACTTCATGTGGAGTTTAGTTTATGAATAGAGTTGTTTTAAAGCCTTGCGAAAAAGATAAGTTTGAGTTGGTAGAAAGCTATGGCTATGAGTGCGGTTTTGGGCGTGTAGATATTCCTAGCGGATATAAAACAAATGGAGCAAACATACCTAGAATATTGTGGAGCTTTTATCCGCCAAACTCTCCAGAGTATTTATCGGCAGTAGTCATTCACGACTACTTGTGCGATAAAGCATATCAAAACGATAAAAACTATGAAGACTTTATTTTAGCTGACAATATATTTTTTATTGCGCTAAAAGAATTAGGCGTTGATAGATTTAAATCGGCATTGTTTTATCTATCTTGTAAGACCTATCACTATTTAAAATATAAACTTTTAAGGAGGAAATAATGGCTTACGCGAACTATGGTGTCAATGCAAAGATTAGTATTCAAGCAGCAAGTCCTATAAGAATGCAAAGCAACACACCAGTTGCTTTCATAGGAACTAGCGATACTTTGGATATAGGTATGCATTTTTTTATGAACCCTGATTTAGCACTGCAAAAATGCGGAGAAGGTAGCTTAAAAAAATCATTAGTTGAGTTTAGCGAACAAAATGTAAAAGCACCAATCATTCTTAGTGTATATGAAGATGATGAAATAAATAGCATAAGCAATGCTAGAGCTGCTATTACTTTGCTAAAAAAAGCTAAAGCAAAATTTACTTATAGACCAAATTTAATAGTTGCTAGAGAAATTAGCGGAGAAGATGCAATTAAGACAGAATTAGAAAGTGTTGCAACTGCACTAAAGGCTACTGCAATAATTGACTTAGCACAAAAGTCTTCAATAGAAGCAATTACTAAGATGAAAGAGTTTGGCTCAAAAAGATTGCTTGCAGCTTATCCATTCGTGAAGACTTGGAGTAACGAGCTAAGCGACTACGAATTCACACCTCAATCAGCAAGACTCGCAGGTATGATAGCTCATACTGATGCTGAATGGGAGCATGGATACGCTGATAGTTACTCTAATAGGGTGATGCTTGGCATAAGTGGAACTGAAGGTGATGTTGATTTTGAGATGGGTGAGAGCTGCACTGCTGAAGAGTTAAGAAGTGCAAAAATAAGCACTATTATTTGTGAAAACGGTTATCGCACTTGGGGTGGTGAAACGAGTGACCCTGAAACAATTTGGCAAGATTTAACAAGAGTAAGAGTATTTGATAGGATTAGTGAAGCTTGTCAAAAAGGTGTATTTACTGCAATTGATAAAAGAGCAGATGTACTTAAATATGCAAAGATGAGTGTTGAAGAGTTACTAAGAGCGTTGCAAGGTGCTTTTGTTTTGCTTGGTTTTGAAGTGAGTTGGAATAACGAACTAAACACTAAAGCAAACATTACAGCAGGTAAATTCTATCTAGATATAAGAATGCAGAATAATCCTATTGTGAAGCAATTAACACTTGACTTTATCTATGTTGATACTTACAGCGAAGAACTTATGAAAAGGATAGCATAATGAAAAGAATTGGAAAAGAAACTTTAAAAGAAGCCAATATTTTTATTGATGGTAGGGGTCATTTAGGAGTTACTAAGTCTTTTGCATTACCAGCAATAACTGAAGTAATGACTGATGACGAAGGTGTGTTAAAAGGCAAAAGCGATACTGGTATATACGAAGCACTAGAGCTTACATTTAAAATAGAAGTTTTGGATAGTAAGCTTTACGCTGAGTTTTTTGGAGCAAATAAGCTAGTGCAAATCCCATTAGTGCTTAAAGAAAGCATTCATCAAACTGGTGGTAGTGGAAAGCCACTAGAAGTGATTTTAAAGGGCAAATGCGAAAGCATAACGCTAAATGAAGATACCAGCGGTGCAGTAAGAGAAGTAAGCGTGAAAATGTGGTGCGATACATATATATTATCGCAAAACAATGAGCCACCAATGATAACTTATGATAGAAACAATTATATATTTTACGCTTTTGGTGTGGATTTATTGGCACAAACTAGGTCAGATTTAAGTATGTAAATAAAGGAGAAAAAATGGTTGAAAGAACACTTATAGAAGAATATACATTGCCAAATGGTGTGGTTTTAAAAATCACTAAATTAAAAGCTAAAGATTATTTATCTTTACCAAAGGTTCAAGAAGGAGAGCAAGAAGCTGAGACGCTGTATAAAATCATGGCAACGCTTATAGCTAGAAGTTGTTGTATAAGCACTAGCGAAGCACTTGAATTAGATGATGATGTATTTGTAGAAATTAGCAATAAGTTAGGAATTAATCAAAAAAAGAAATCAGAGTGGTCTTAAGAGCTATTGATACTGATGAGATATTACTTATCTCATCAAGCTTTTATACACCACTTAATGAAGTTAAAAATTTAGATATAGATGAATTTAATGAGATTATAAAAAAATGCGTAAAGATGAGTAAAGGACATCATGAGAATACTTGATTTGTTTAGTGGGATTGGTGGTATTAGTTTAGGTTTTGCTAGTGCAAACTTTAGTGAATATGATTTTAGCTTAAAACCTAACGAGCAAAAAGCAAAAAATGATGGATTTTTTAAAACTATTGCGTTTTGTGAGATTGAGCCGTTTTGCAAAAAAATCTTAGCAAAAAACTATCCTAACACAAAAATATACGATGATGTAAAGACCTTGCCTTTAAATGAGTTACGGGGGGGGGTAAATATTATTACAGGTGGTTTTCCTTGCCAAGATTTAAGCGTAGCTGGGAAACAAGCAGGACTTAAAGGTGAGCGTAGTGGATTGTTTTATGAAATGTTAAGGATTGCAAGAGAATTAAAACCTAGTTATATATTTTTTGAAAATGTGCCGCAGTTATTACATAAAGGAGAGATATTTTATGAATTTGATACAAAAGTTCGTGAAAGTGGATACGAATACAAAGCTTTCATATTATCAGCTAAAGAATGTGCCTACTTGCACGAGCGAAAAAGAGCGTTTATTATTGCCTACCCCGCTGGCAAGCGATTGCTGGTCTCTTCAGCATTTTGGAAGCAAGTCGGAGTTAAAAGCATACGAGAACAAAAAACAGAAGAGATTATCAACTTTGCTCTTAATCTCCATAAAGACTTTAAGAAAGCAACAGAGCGAACAAGAGCATTTAGCGATACTTACACAAAAGTACGAACAAATGATGGGCTATCCGTTGAATTGGACCGCATAAAAGCACTAGGTAATGCTGTAGTGCCTGAAGTTGTAAGTATTTTTGCAAGAGCTATAAAAGAAAATGAAAGATTAAAGGAGGTAAAAATGACTTAGCTAAGAACATATATTTAATAAAAAGCAAGCAGTTAAAATAAATATAAAGGAGAATTTATGACAAGAGAAAGAAAAGAAGTTGCATTAGCGTTTATTCAAGCATTTTACACAAGAGAAGAGTTAGGCATAGATACAAGTGAGTATAAAGCTGATGATATTAGCGATGAGTTAGTGCTTTTAATTGATGAGATTATGGATAAAATGGTAAAACATACTAGAATGATGGCGGTAGCTAGTTTTTTAAGCAAATTCACTTATAAAGTTGGTGGAATGGTTAATCCAGTAACGCAAATAATTAGTTTTAGCTTTATAGAAAAAGGTCATAAAGGTTCTTTACTAACTATCACAAAAGACAATTTGATAGATGATAAAAATAAGATTATGGCAAATTTCTTTACTCGTGGAGCATTAATTGCATTACTCGGTGGAAGAAAATCAGAAGTAGCTATGAAACTTTATGGCTTTTAAG
>NZ_JACGAV010000018.1:0-32821 GCF_020137645.1 Campylobacter sp. RM12637 | reverse complement strand
CCTACCTTTAAAATAAAGTTAATTTAGTAATAATACATTCTTTATTACACTAAATCAAACCAAAAATCTTAAGCAAAACAATAACTAATCTAATAATAAAATAAACACAAGCTAACTGCAAACCAAATATAACAACTTTCATAAAAGGATTGTAGTATTTGTTAAAAAATCTAAAAGCTTTATCATAGTATTTATAAAAAAATCTAAAAATATTAAAACCACGCACGCCGTATTTTTTATATATTGACAATTGTTTTAGAAGTAGTTCTGTTTCTTTTACATGTTCTTTGAAAAATTCCTTCTCGCGTCTAAAAGCATCAAGCAAATCCTCATAATACCATGCACAATCATGATAAAACTTCTTTGGTATATCATTTATCATAGTTATATTTTCATTTTTCATAATCTCTTTACAAGTAGCATGAACAAAACTATGACTAGGATTATCGCTTACTATCACACGCACTGCACCTGATGTCTCTCGTGCAAAACGCTTTAAAAGAGTCTCATACATAATTTCAAATTCCACATAAGCTTTGTATTCTTTTGTATCATGTAATTCTTTGTTTAAGCGAGAGCTAAATATATTATAAATATCAACACACTTAAACATATCGCTTTTTAAGGTTTTTAACAAGCTTTGCTCGTCTATATCAAAAACCCTTATAAAAGCGTTTTTCAAGCTTGTATTTGTATCAATATCTAAAAACTTTAAAGCAATAGTTTTATCAATACTTCTTGTATCTTTTATATCATTTACCCCTTCGCAAAAAACGGTGTATTTATTAAAAATTCCAAGATATCTTAAATCTAAATGCTTTGCTATATAATCAAAATACCCTGTATCATCAGCAATATCCAAAATCTCGTTTGCCTCATCTAATGATAGTTTTGTTTGTTCTAACTTTTGTTTAGTTATCTCATCTAAAACATATACTTTTCTTCCATAGCCTTTACAAGCTAACAAAGCATCTTTTACTACGCTAAAGATTTCATCTTTGCTAAGCGGTGATTTATCTTTAATGTCTAAAACTCTACATATATAATCATACCCTATTACATTAAAGCCTTCTTTATTATCTTTAATAGTAGAATCAAGCACTTTTATATCTAAAATCTCATAGATATAATCATACATCTCGTTTCCAATCATCTCGTGCAAATTATAATCTATCACAAGCTCTATAAAGGTATTTTGATACCACATAATATACACAGCCTTGCTAAGATAAGCATGATCAAACTCTGGGTCTTCATAATGGTAGCATTCAAGCAAAAAACACTCTTTATCACTATCAAATAAAAACTTTTTTCTTTCTGGAATAGTTTTATACCTTCTATTGTAAATGTTAAAGATTTTAGATAATTTATATTTTTCATCAAGTTCTTTTGTGATTACTACATTTTCAAAAGCCATTTTTACCCCACTTTTTATAATATTTTAAAATAATACTATTTTTATATTTTAAAATCATTGTATTTTTTAAATACCTTTAAATTAAAATATAAAATATGAAAAATATCAATAAAAAATATCTAAAGCATTTATTTAAATTCTACTAATTTTAAAGAATTTAAAACAAGATTTGAAAGCTAAAAAATGTAGTTAAAAATTATAACTATTTAAAATATTCATATTTATTTAAATATTATAATTAGAAAATATATTGTGATATTAATAATAAATAAGGGGATTATATCCCCTTACAATTAGTCGTTTTTATGAATTTGTAATTTTGCTCTTGAATAAAGTCCCGTTCCAACAGGTATCATTCTACCTAAAACAACGTTTTCTTTTAAGTCTTCTAAATAATCTACTTTACCAGTTACACTAGCTTCAGTTAATACTTTAGTAGTTTCTTGGAACGAAGCAGCCGAGATAATACTATCACTGCTAACTGACGCACGAGTAACACCCGTTAAGCGTGGTTCTGCAATAGCTGGACTTCCACCAAATTTCATAACAGCTTCGTTTTCTTCAGCAAATCTACGCTTACTTACTACATCGCCTACTATAAACTTAGTATCTCCACTATCTATAATGGTTACTTGTCTTAACATTTGTGAAATAATAATTTCTATATGTTTATCACTAATTGCAACGCCTTGTCCGCTATAAACTTGCTGAATTTCACTAATTAAATAATGGTGCAATGCTTTCTCGCCTAATATTCTTAAAATATCATTACTTGTAATTGTTCCATCAGTTAAACGCTCACCTGCATGAACCATCTCACCATCTCTTACTTGGATTTGGCTATGGCGGTCAATTGTATGCTCAACTAAATTGCCATCAGCACCTTCTATAGTAATAACTTGACGCATACGGCTAGCTTGACCTAGTCTTACAATTCCATCAATCTCAGCTAATGTAGCAGGGTTTTTAACCTTTCTTACTTCAAATAATTCAGTAACTCTTGGAAGACCACCCGTAATATCCTTAGACTTAGTTGCTGCCTTTGGAGTTTTAGCTAGAATTTGAGCTACTTTTACCTTTTCATTATTATTTACATAAATAACGGTTTTTGATTCTAGTTGATATCTGATTGTGCTTCCATCATCTTTTGTAATCACAATAGCAGGTTTCATACTAGCAGGTAAATATTCATTAACTACTAAAGAGCTATTTCCTGTTAGTTCATCAGTTTGCTCTTCAACACTAAAGCCTGGTTCAATATCTACAAAGCTTACAACACCATCACTCTCAGCTATTATAGGGTTATTATATGGGTCCCATTGAGCTATTATATGGCTTTCATTACTTGCATCTGTAACTATTAAATCATTAGCGTTTTTAATTATTTCATTACTTCCAAATTCTATTTTAGATTTTCTTGGAACATAATGGCGAATAGCTTCTCTATCATTTCCATCTGAAATAATTACAAATAAACCTTTTTCATTAACTATATGACCTTTTTTAAGCTCAATTTTTTCTAAACCATCACTTTTTTGAATGTAATAGTTTAATTTACCAACCGCATTTGCTCTAATATCTTGAGCTACTGGTGCTCCATCTTCTATTAATAATTCTGATGCGTAAGGAATACGTCTTGGAATGTTATAGTCTTCTTTAATAACTTCAACTATACTTTCATTTTCAACAACTTTATCACCTTCTTTATAAGGTAAATAAAGCTTTCCTAATAAGTTTCCACTAACACCAGCTAATTCGTTGATTTTTGCAACATCGTGTTTTCTTAAAATATATTTTTGCTCTTTTTTACCTGATTTTACAACTATAGTTATATCATCGTGCGCATTAATATATGAAATACTTCCATCAAATGGAGCTTTAATCTTAGGCTCAACTAAAAGGATATTTGCATTTCTACGATTTGCGATAATTTGTTTGCCTTCATTATTTTTATAAGTTTGAACATTATAAAATCTTATGAAACCTTCTTTTTTAACTTCTACTTGTCTATCTTGCATATCAGTTGTAGCAGTTCCCCCGCTGTGGAAAGTTCTAAGTGTTAGCTGAGTTCCTGGCTCACCGATTGATTGAGCTGAAATAATACCAACAGCTTCACCAGTTTTAACTAACTTACTTTCAGCAAGGCTAATTCCGTAGCACTTAGCACAAATTCCTTTTTTAGCTTTACAAGTAATTGGAGTTCTAATTGTAACTGATTTGATATTGCTTTGAACAATACTTTTTGCTTTTACTTCATCAATTAATGTGCCTTCATTAAATAATACTTCATTGCTAATTGGATCAATAACATCATCAGCTAAAACCCTACCTATAATTCTATCGTGTAAGTTTTCAACTACAACACCATCAGCAGTAATTTCACTAACTTCTATACCTTCGTGAGTTCCACAATCATTCATAGTAATTTTCACATTTTGAGCAACATCAATTAGCTTTCTTGTTAAGTGTCCTGCACTTGCAGTTTTTAACGCAGTATCCGCAAGACCTTTTCTAGCTCCGTGAGTTGAGATAAAGTATTCAAGAACATTTAGCCCTTCTCTAAAGTTTGAAGTAATTGGTGTTTCAATAATAGAACCATCAGGTTTAGCCATAAGACCACGCATAGCTGCTAGCTGTGAAATTTGAGCCGTTGAACCCCTAGCACCTGAATCAGCCATCATATAAATTGAGTTAAATCCTGCTTTATCGTTTTTCATTAAATTAATCATATTTTTTGATAATTCATTATTAGTATTTTTCCAAATATCAATAATTTTATTGTAACGCTCACTAGCAGTGATTAGACCTTGGTTAAATGAGTTTTGGATTTCTCTTACTTTTGCTTTTGCATTTTCTATATTATCACTCTTTTCATCAGGAACAATAATATCAGCAATAGAAATTGAAATACCAGCTTTTGTAGCGTATTCAAAACCTAAATTCTTAAGATTATCAAGGAAACTTGCACTAATTTCTAAGCCACCATTTTTATAAACATAATCAACTAATGCTCCGATATCCTTTTTCTTTAAAACCTTATTCCATAATTCTTCAGGAACAAAATCAGGTAAAATTGATTTGATAATTAAACGACCCGCAGTAGTTTTAATACTCTTACCATTTACAACTGATTTGATTGTAGCGTGAATATCAAGTGAGCCTGTTTGCATAGCCATTAATACTTCATCAACACCGGTGCAAATCTTATTAGCACCTTTTGCATCTGTTTTTTCAAGCGATAGATAATAAATACCTAAAACCATATCTTGTGATGGAACTGTTATAGCCTTACCACTTGCAGGTAATAAAATATTCATTGAGCTTAGCATTAATATCTTACATTCTGCTATTGCTTCTTGGCTAAGTGGAACATGCACAGCCATTTGGTCGCCGTCAAAGTCAGCGTTAAATGCAGCACAAACTAAAGGGTGTAACTGAATAGCTTTACCTTCAACTAGCACTGGATGGAAAGCTTGAATTGAAAGCTTGTGTAGAGTTGGTGCACGGTTTAGCATTACAGGATGATCTTTTACTACTTCTTCTAAACATTCCCATACTTCGTTAGTCTTTTCGCCTATCATTTTATGAGCTTGTTTAACCGTAGTTGCATAACCTTTTTCTTCAAGTTTAGCTAATAAATGTGGTTTAAATAATTCTAAAGCCATTTGTTTAGGTAAGCCACATTGATCCATTCTAAGTTTTGGGCCAACAACAATTACGCTACGACCTGAAAAGTCAACACGCTTTCCAAGTAGGTTTTGTCTAAAGCGTCCTTGCTTACCTTTGATGATTTCAGTAAGTGATTTTAGAGTTCTTTTATTCGCACCTTTAGCTGCTCCTGTTTGTTTTCTAGCGTTATCAAACAATGAATCAACAGCTTCTTGAAGCATTCTTTTTTCGTTTCTAATAATAATTTCAGGTGCATCAAGTTCAATTAATCTTTTTAAACGAGAGTTTCTGTTAATTACACGGCGATATAAATCATTCACATCAGAAACAGCAAATTTTCCACCATCTAAAGACACTAATGGGCGTAAATCAGGTGGTAAAACAGGTAAGCATGTAATCATCATCCATTCAGGGCGATTTCCTTCTCCACTTTGAGAACTTGCTAAAAAGCTTTCTACAATTTTTAATTTTTTAATAATTGCAGGTTTTTTTGATTTTGGAGCTAGTTCGCAAGCTTCTTTTAATTCTCTTACCATATCTACTAAATCAAGTTCAGCTAATAAATCGTGAATTACTTCTCCACCCATTCTAGCTTTAAAGCCAGTATCTTCATATCTTTCATTTAAAGCTTGGAATTGTTCTTCGCTGATTACGCTATATTTTGTAACTTTTTTATTATCATCATAAGTTGCAGTATGCGCATCTCCAACAGCTTCTACAATATATGCTTCATAGTATAAAACACGGCTTAAATCTTTTGTAGAAATATCTAAAAGTGTTGAAATTCTTGCAGGTATTGCATTTGAATACCAAGTATGAGCCACTGGAGTAACTAATTCAATATGACCCATTCTAGTGCGGCGAACTTTACTTGTAGTTACTTCAACTCCACATTTTTCACATTTAACGCCTTTAAAACGCATTTTTTTATATTTTCCGCAAAGGCACTCATAATCTCTAATTGGCCCAAAAATCTTAGCACAAAATAAGCCGTCTCTTTCAGGCTTAAGTGTGCGATAGTTTATAGTTTCTGGTTTTTTTACTTCACCAAATGACCATGAACGAATAGCCTCAGGGCTAGCTATTTTAAACCCTATGGCATCAAATTGACTTGGTTTTTCTTCTTCGTTAAGTTGGATTTTTTTATATTTCTTATTCATCATCATTATCCTCTTTATAAATCTCAACATCTAAAGCTAAAGATTTTAGCTCGTTTGTAAGAACAAAAAATGTCTCAGGAATTCCTGCTGAAGTTACATTTTCTCCTTTTGCAAGTGCTTTATACGCTGCAAATCTTCCATCAATATCATCAGATTTAATAGTTAGCATTTCTCTTAAGGTATGTGCTGCACCATAAGCTTCTAATGCCCAAACCTCCATCTCTCCAAATCTTTGACCTCCGAATAATGCTTTACCACCAACAGGTTGTTGTGTAACAAGACTATATGGACCTGTACTTCTTGCGTGAACTTTCTCATCTACTAAGTGGTGAAGTTTAAGCATATACATAACACCCACATTTACACGCTCTTTCATCTTTTCGCCTGTGCGACCATCGTATAGCTCACTTTTGCCATCCATATCTATTCTAGCCATTTCAAATAGCTTTTTAAATTCTTCTGCAGTTACACCTTCAAATACAGGAGCTCCAAATTTAACGCCCTTACTCCAATCTCTTGCGTGGCGAATAAACTCATCATCACTCATATCTTTTAGATATACTTTAGCATCCATTAATCTTGAAATATCGCAAATATCAATCATTTTTTGGCGTAATTCTTTAATAAAATCAGCTCTTTTTGCATCAAATATTTCTTGAATTTGTTCTCCTAGTCTAAGTCCTACTAAACCTAAATGGCTTTCTAGAATTTGACCTATATTCATACGGCTTGGAACACCTAGTGGATTTAAAACAATATCAACAGGTCTTCCATCAGGTAAATAAGGCATATCAACTTCAGGAACTATGCAAGAAACTATACCTTTATTTCCGTGACGACCTGCCATTTTATCCCCAACTTTTAACTTACGCTTAGTTGCTATATAAACTTTTACAAGTTTTACTATACCATTTTGTAAAATATCATCTTTTTCTAATATTTCTAATTTTTCATCATGCTCTTGTTTTAAAGCTTTTTTCTCATTTTGGAAATGATTTTTTAAATTCTCATAATAAGCTTGCACATCTTTAGGATAAGCTTTAATAATACTTCCAATAGCAAAACGATTTAAATTAGATAAATCATCTTCTTTTACGATTTCACCTTTTTTATAAGATGTTCCGCCTATAGTTTCAGCTTTTTCTAAAGGAGTTTCTTTTAATAATTTAGCAATCTTTAGATTTTCTTCTCTATCCATCATTAATAATCTATCATGATAGTCTTTTTCTAATACTAAGCGTTCAGCGTCTTGAGCTGCTTTTGCACGAGCATCTTTTTCATGACCTTTTTTTGTAAATACTTTTACGTCAATTACAACGCCTTCAACACTAGCACCTGCGTATAAAGATTTATTAACTACATGACCTGCTTTTTCTCCGAAAATCGCTCTTAATAATCTCTCTTCAGGAGTTGGTTTTACTTCACCTTTAGGAGAAACTTTACCTACTAAAATCATACCAGGTTTTACATGTGTTCCGATTCTTACAATACCGCTTTCATCTAAATGTGCTATATCTTCATCTTTTACATTCGGAATATCACGAGTAATTTCTTCAACGCCATCTTTTAATTCACGAGCTTCTATTTCTTTTTCATAAACATGAACACTAGTAAATGCGTCTTCACGAATCATTTTTTCGCTCATTACAATAGCATCTTCGTAGTTGTAACCATTCCAAGGCATAAATGCAATTAAAGCATTTTTACCAATAGCAAGCTCTCCTTGATCCATAGAAGGGCCATCTGCAATTACTTGTCCTACTTTTACTATATCGCCTTTTCTTACAATTGGTTTTTGAGAAAATGTTGTATTTTGGTTTGTTCTTAAGTTCTTTTCTAGTTTGTAATGGTCTATATATAAACCATTATCATCTTCGCCTAATATAAATATATTATTGCTATCAACTTTTTCTACTTTACCTGAACGCTTAGCTTTGATTGCTTCCCACGCATCTCTTGCTACTACTCTTTCCATACCTGTTCCAACTATTGGAGCAGTAGCAGTAAGCAATGGAACTGCTTGACGCTGCATGTTTGAACCCATTAGCGCACGGTTTGCGTCATTGTGTTCTAGGAAAGGAATTAACGAAGCTGCAAGCCCAACGATAGCCCCTGAAGTAAGGTCAATAAGTCCTACATCTTCGCGTTTTGCTAGTATCGTTTCTCCATCTATTCTAGCTTCAATTAAATCATCAACAATATTTCCATTTTCATCTACTTTCGTAGAAGCTGGTGCAATACAAATTCCTTCTTCTTGAGTAGCTGTTAAATACACGATTTCATCGCTTATTTTACCATCTACAACTTTTCTATAAGGAGCTTCAACAAAACCTAAATCATTAACTTTTGCATAAGTTGAAAGTGAGTTAATAAGACCGATATTTTGACCTTCTGGAGTTTCAACAGGACAAATTCTTCCATAATGAGTTGTGTGAACATCACGAGCTTCAAAACTTGCTCTTTCTTTTACTAAACCACCCTCACCTAAAGCCGATAATCTTCTTTTATGTGTAACTTCACTAAGTGGATTTGTTTGATCCATAAATTGTGATAATTGACCACCCGTAAAGAAATCAAGTAGTGTAGAAGTAATCATTTTTGAATTCACTAAATCACTTGGCATTAATTCTTCAATAGGAGTAGTAATTGAGCTTAATTTATCTTTAATGCCTTTTTGAATTTTCGCAAAACCTATGTGTAATTCATTAGTTAATAACTCACCAATAGCTCTAATTCTTCTATTTCCTAAATGGTCTCTATCATCTAAATATCCACGACCTGATTTAATTCTGTAAAGATATTGAATAGTTTTTACTATATCTTCTCTAGTTAAAACGGTTACATATTCAGGAACATCAAGTCCTAATTTATGGTTCATTTTCATACGACCAACTCTTGTTATATCGTATCTTTCAGGGTTAAATAACATATCTAAAATATAAGTTTTTGCTGCTTCTAAAACAACAGGATCACCTGGTCTTAATACTCTAAATATTTTAGCTATTGCAAATTCTTCTTCATTTTCATAATTTTCTGAACGCTTAAATGATTTAAACATATCTAAATCATTTTGAAGAGTTTTTAACATTGAATCATCAATTCCTGAACCAACATCATTAGCTATTTTAAAATCACTACCATTATGAACTAAAGCAATTAGCTTATCTTCATCAAGCATTGTAAGAGTATCAAATAATAATTCCCCAGTATTTTTATCATATACAGGCTCTGCTAATTGACGATTAGCTAAAATATCAACAGGATATTCTATTAATTTTAAACCTGATTCTTCAAGCTCTTTAATTTTTCTTTTAGTTAATTTCTTACCTGCTTCATGAACAACTTCACCTTTTTCATTAATCAAATCAAATTCAACTCTATCGCCTATAGCATTAATATCAAATTTTGTATAGAATTTATGTTTTTTTAGTGTTATTGTTTGAATTGGATAAAATAATTGAATAATATCTTCTTTGCTATATCCTAATACTCTTAATAAAAGTGTTGCTTGGAATTTTCTTCTTTTATTAATTCTTGCATATAAAATATTTTTTGAATCAAATTCAAAATAAATCCAAGCTCCTCTATCAGGTATAATTTGGCTAGAATAAAGTAATTTATTACCTTCTTCGCTTTCTTTAAAAATAACACCTGGACTTCTATGAAGCTGATTTACAACTACTCTTTCAACCCCATTGATAACGAAAGAAACTCTATCTGTCATTAAAGGTATATCACGAATAGTAATATCTTGTTCTTTTATATCTTTAATTCCAATTTTTTCACCAGTTTTTTCATCTCTATCATATAACGTCAAGCGAATTTTTGCACGCAAGTTAGCTGCATACGTAAGACCTCTTTCCATACACTCTCTTACTGTGTATTTAGGCTTTACAAATTCACAAGATACGTAATCTAAACTTAATCTATTTTGAGAATCACTAACAGGAAAAAAAGATTTAAAAACTTTTTCTATACCACTTTCCCTGTCTTCATTACCAATATTTAAAAAATAATCAAAGCTTTTTTGCTGTAATTGTAATAGATTTGGAATCTCAATTTGCTGTGGAACGTTTGAAAAATCCACCCTTAATCTGTTTCCTGAATGTAAGCTATTTAACATATATGTACCTCTTGGTAAGTTTTGAAAGAATAGTTTTGTTGTAAAAACAACACAATACAAAAATAGCCCTAAAAATAGGGCTAAATAAATTATTTAAGTTCAACCTTAGCGCCAGCTTCTTCAAGTTGTTTTTTAGCTTCTTCAGCATCTGCTTTGCTAACACCTTCTTTTAATGTTGATGGAGTACCTTCAACAGCATCTTTAGCTTCTTTTAAGCCTAATCCTGTTAATGCACGTACTACTTTAATAACATTAATTTTGTTAGCACCTGAATCTACTAACACAACGTTAAATTCTGTTTTTTCTTCTTCAGCAGCAGCTGCAGCACCACCTACAGCACCAGCAACCATTACAGGAGCTGCACTAACACCAAATTTTTCTTCAAATTCTTTAACTAATTCAGATAGTTCTAAAACACTTAGATTTGAGATATATTCTAATACATCTTGTTTTGTAATTGCCATTTTTTATCCTTTATAAAATTATTCTTGTTCTTTTTTTTCTTTAAGTGCATTTAAACCGATTGTGAAATTTTGAATCGGCGCATTCCAAACTTGCAATAACATAGCAAGTAACTCTTCACGAGATGGCATTTTAGATAATGCAGTAATTTTATTAGCATCTGCAACTTCACCATCTATGTGACCAAACTTAACTTCAAACGCATTATTTTTTTCAGCAAATTTAGCTGCTACTTTTGTAACTGCTAACGCGTCTTCTCCCCAAAGATAAATATTTGTATCTTTAAGTGTTAAACCATTTTTGCCTGATTTTTCTAAAGCAATACTAGCTAAAGTATTTTTAATAACTTCTACTTTAACATTAGCAACTCTTGCAGAATCACGTAATACTTCTAATTGCTTAGTAATAATACCTTTATAATTACAAACAACAACAGCATTGTTTGTTGTAAATTCATCAGAAAGTCTAGCTATTAGTTCTTCTTTTTGGTTTCTTGTCATCGTTTCTCCTTTCCGATTTATGATTTAAGCAGAGAGACAAAAGTCAATTAAGTAATAAACCTCGGCTGTCACAAATCAAATTTTTATTTAAATTCTTTACGCAAAAAAACTAAAATAAAAATTTGAAAAAGAATAGCTATATTTTTAACATAAAAAGTTTAAAAAATAGCTATTCATAGAAAAAATTATTTTAAATCTAATAATTCTTGAGTTTCAAGTTTTAAACCTGGACTCATTGTTAAAGATAGAGTTGCACTCTTAATATATCTACCTTTTGCAGTTGCAGGTTTATGTTTATTAATTGCTTTTACAAAAGCACTAACGTTATTTAATAATTTTTCTTCAGAAAAACTAACTTTACCTACACCAGCATGAATATTTCCTTGTTTATCTACACGGAAATTAA
Organism: Campylobacter sp. RM12637; assembly: GCF_020137645.1. Taxonomy (NCBI): domain Bacteria; kingdom Pseudomonadati; phylum Campylobacterota; class Epsilonproteobacteria; order Campylobacterales; family Campylobacteraceae; genus Campylobacter; species Campylobacter sp. RM12637. The sequence continues at coordinate 21,084 of NZ_JACGAV010000018.1, read as the reverse complement.
CTTGTCCTGATTTAGCATTTTTAACAGCTTGAGCTACATCCATAGTAACTGTTCCTGTTTTAGGATTTGGCATTAAACCTTTAGGTCCTAAAATACGGCCAACTTTACCAACTAGCCCCATTAAATTTGGAGTTGCTATTAATACATCAAAATTAATATTACCTTTTTGGATTTCTTCTACTAAATCATCATCACCAACAATATCAGCTCCTGCTGCTTTTGCTTCATCAGCTTTAATATCTTTTGCAATTACAGCTACACGAACCTTTTTGCCAGTTCCTTCTGGTAACACTACTGAACCTCTTACCATTTGATCAGCATGTCTTGGATCAACATTTAATTTCATTGCTATTTCAACAGTTTCATCAAATTTAGCTGATGATAAAGTTTTAATAACTTTAATACCATCATTTAGTGAATATTCTTTTGTTAAATCAACTTTTTTTAATAATTCTTGAATTCTTTTTGCTTTTTTTGCCATATTTTTCTCCGCATTTTTTAAAGTGCTTCCGCCTTAACCCGGCGGTTAGGTTCTTATTAATCTACTACTTCAACACCCATTGATCTAGCAGAACCTGCAATAATCTTAGCAGCTTGCTCACGATCTTTTGTGTTTAAGTCAGCAATTTTTCTATCAACAATTTCAAGTATTTGAGCTTTAGTTAGCTTACCTACTTTATTTTTTAAAGGATTATCAGTTCCTTTTGAAATACCTGCAGCTTTTTTAATTAAATCTGTAGCAGGTGGTTGTTTTGTTATAAATGTAAAACTTTTATCAGCATATACTGTTATAACTACTGGAATATTATATCCCGCCATATCTTTTGTACGCTCATTGAAAGCCTTACAAAATTCCATAATATTAACACCTTGTTGTCCTAAAGCAGGTCCTACTGGTGGTGATGGATTTGCCTTTGTTGCAGCTATTTGTAATTTAATTTCCCCAACAACTTTTTTAGCCATAATGACTCCTTAATTTATTAAATAATTTTTTCTACTTGTGAATATAGTATTTCAACCGGTGTACTTCTTCCAAAAATTGAAACATTAAGTTTTAAAGTACCCCTAACCATATCGTATTCTTCTACAATACCTGTAAAATTCGCAAATGAGCCTTCAGTAATCCTAACACTTTCTCCATTTTCAAAGAAAATTTTAGGTCTTGGAGCTTTTTTATTATTAGCTTTTTCTAAAATCAAATTAACATCCTTCTCACTTAAAGGAGTAGGTTTTTTAGATTCTCCAATAAATCTTCCAACTTTAGGCAATTTTTGAATTTTATGCCATAACTCTATATCTAAATCAATGTTTGCAAAAACATAGCTAGAATATAAACATTTTGCTGTAATTTTCTGTTTTCCATTCTTACCTGTTTCAATAACATCTTCTGTAGGAACCAAAACTTCTTTTAATCTATCAGAAATTCCATTTTCATAACATAATTTCTCAATAGCTCTTTTTACAGCCATTTCGCTACCTGCGTAAGTCTGAATTGCATACCATTTAAAATTCATCTCGCGCCCTTATAAAATACTCTTTAATGAAAAAGACATAATAAAATCAACAAAAGCTAAAAATAAAGAAATAACGGCAACTACAACAACTACCGTAATAAAAGCATTTTTTACTTGTCCTTTAGTTGGAAAAAATACTTTTGCTAACTCAGCTTTTGATAACTTAAAATAATTTATTAATTTTTCCATTTTAAAACCTTTAATTGGCAGGGCAAGAGGGATTCGAACCCCCAACCATCGGATTTGGAATCCGGCGCTCTACCGTTGGAGCTATTGCCCTAAAATTAGCTTTTTAACTTAACTTCTTTATGAACTGTATGTTTTCTTAATCTTGGGCAATACTTTTTAAGTTCTAACTTTTCAGTAGTATTCTTTGAATTTTTAAACGTACTATAATTAATATCGCCTGTTTCTTCGCATTTTAAACCAATTTTAATTCTCATAACATTTCCTTTTAGTTTTTAGAGTAGGTCATAAAACCTACTCATTTAAATTACTTAATAATTTTTGATACAACACCTGAACCAACTGTTCTACCACCTTCACGGATAGCAAAACGAGTACCTTCTTCAAGTGCAACTGGTTGAATTAATGATACAGTAATTCTTACGTTATCACCAGGCATAACCATTTCTGTGCCTTCTGCTAACTGAATAGAACCTGTAACGTCAGTTGTTCTTACATAGAACTGTGGTCTATAGTTATTAAAGAATGGAGTATGTCTACCACCTTCTTCTTTAGTTAAGATATAAACTTCAGCTTCAAAGTCTGTATGTGGAGTAATAGTTTTTGGTTTAGCAAGAACCATACCACGAATAACATCTTCTTTTTTTGTTCCGCGTAGTAATACACCTACGTTATCACCAGCTTCACCTTGCTCCATTTCTTTTCTAAACATTTCAACACCAGTAACTGTTGTTGTTTGAGTATCTCTAATACCAACGATTTCAATAGTATCTCCAACTTTAACGATACCTTTTTCAATACGTCCTGTTACAACTGTACCACGACCTGAAATTGAGAATACGTCTTCAATTGGCATTAAGAAATCTTTGTCAGTATCACGAACTGGAGTTGGGATATAGCTATCTACTTGAGCCATTAGCTCTAAAATTTTAGCTGACCATTCGCCATCTTTACCAGCTTTTGCTTCTTCTAAAGCTTGTAAAGCTGAACCAGATACGATTGGAGTGTCATCGCCTGGGAAATCATATGAACTTAATAATTCTCTAATTTCCATTTCAACTAGCTCTAATAATTCAGCATCATCAACCATATCAGCTTTATTCATAAATACTACGATATATGGAACACCAACTTGGCGTGATAATAGAATGTGCTCTCTAGTTTGTGGCATTGGGCCGTCTGCTGCTGAAACAACAAGAATAGCGCCATCCATTTGTGCAGCACCTGTAATCATGTTTTTAACATAGTCTGCGTGGCCTGGGCAGTCTACGTGAGCGTAGTGACGATTTTCAGTCTCATACTCAATATGAGAAGTAGCAATTGTAATACCTCTTTCTTTTTCTTCTGGAGCATTATCAATATTATCATAATCTTTAAGCTCTGCAAGACCTTTTCTTGATAAAACAGCTGAAATAGCAGCAGTTAAAGTAGTTTTACCGTGGTCAACGTGACCAATTGTTCCGATATTCACGTGTGGTTTATTACGTGAGAATTTTTCCTTTGCCATAATACTTCCTCCGTATTAATAAAATTAATTACTAGTCTAAAATTATTACCTTTTTGAATAAATGGAGCTCATAGTGGGACTTGAACCCACGACCTCTCCCTTACCAAGGGAGTGCTCTACCTCTGAGCCATACGAGCGCTCAGAAAAATTATAACTTTAGACAACAAATACACTAAAACTTAAACTATTTTTGGAAAAACTTGTGAAGCGATAAAAATTACAGCTCCCAGTTCTTGCAAAAAAGTTGGAGCGGGAAACGAGACTCGAACTCGCGACCCTCAGCTTGGAAGGCTGATGCTCTAGCCAACTGAGCTATTCCCGCATCTATAATGGTGGTGAGTCGTGGATTCGAACCACGGAAGGCAAAGCCAGCAGATTTACAGTCTGCCCTCGTTGGCCACTTGAGTAACTCACCTTTATTTATAAAAATAAAGCCTTTTTTGTTCTGGTCAAACACTGCTAAAATAAAATGGAGCTGGTTAAGGGACTTGAACCCCCGACCTGCTGCTTACAAGGCAGCTGCTCTACCAACTGAGCTAAACCAGCATAAATCAAAAATGAAAGACGGCATTATATGTAAAAATTTTTCATTTGTCAAGAGTAAGTTATAATTTTTTTAAAAAAAGGAGCAATATGAAAATTTTGTTTTCACCAAGTGAAGAAAAAATAAATAGCTTAAATGCTTGTAATATAGATGAATTAAAGATATTTTTTACTAATTTAAATTTAGACAATCTCTCAATAAAATCTCAATTTAGAAAATCATATATAAAGGAATATATAAATCATTTTGATAATTTAGAATTAATTTTTGGTGTTAAAAATACCCAAAATATATTAAATAATTTCTCTAATAAATTATATAAAGCAATAATTTTATACCAAGGAGTTAGCTATAAAGAATTAGATTACAATAGCTTAAGTAATGAAGAAAAAACATATATTGATGATAATGTAATTATATTTTCCAACCTTTTTGGACCTATTCTTGCAAATGATGAGATACCATTTTATAAACTCAAACAAGGGGTGAAATTAAACAAAATCAACCAAGCTAAAGAATATTTAAAAGATACAACAAATAATCTAAATGAAATAATAAAAGAATTTGCAATTGACCTTAGAGCTGATATTTATAAAGACTATTATCAAATTCAAATTCCACACGCAACTTTTATTTTTATGAAAAATAATAAGCAATTATCTCATAGTTCAAAAGTCTATCGTGGCAGGGTTTTAAGGCTATTAGCACAAAATAATATTACTAATATTAAAGAATTATCTAATATGATTTATACTAATTTTTCTGTAATAAATATAGAAAATATAGAAAATAAAACAATATTTTATATTGATATAAAGGATTAAAATGGGAAGCTTGTATTTACTAGTTATACTAATCGTATTTTTACTGATAGCATTTTTAATTACACAATATTTCAACGCAAGAATAAATCTATTAAAACAAAAAATATCAGTAATTGATGATAAATTAAACGAAGCAATGAAGCTAATAGAAAGAAATAGATTATTAATAGAAGATAATAAAGAAAATATATTAGCTCAAAAAAAAGCTAGAAAGGACGAAGAATGAATTATTTGCACTTATTAAAAACTCGTTTTGCTTGTAAGGAATTTAATAACGAAAAAGTTTCTCAAGCAAAAATCAATACTATTTTAGAAGCTGGAGTTTTAAGCCCTAGCTCATTAGGGCTTGAGCCTTGGACTTTTTATGTTTTACAAAGTCCTGAAAACATTGAAAAATTAAAACAATTTTGTAATTCTAAAAGACAATTTGAAACTTGTGCTTTTGCTGTAATTGTAGCTGCAAAAAATAATTTTGACCCAAAGGGTAGCGTAGTTCAAAATGCACTTAAAAGAAGAGAAGATTTTGATAAAGTTTATGAATTATATTCGCCTTATCTAAAGCGTTTAGAAACTAGAAACGCTCACGAATATGGAGCTTTACAATGCTATATAGCAGCTACAAATATGGTAAATTGTGCTCATACTTTAGGCGTTGATTCTTGCATTATCGGAGGATACGATGAAGCACCGATTAATGAAGAATTTTTACCAAAAGATGAATTTTGTGCTTTGGTTTTAACTTTTGGTTATAGAGCAAACGGGCAACCAAAGCATAAAAAAATGAGATTTTCGTTTAACGAAAAAGTAAAATTTATATAAATCTTACGAAATAGGAAAATTCAAATTCCTATTTCAAATTCTACAATTTTTTTTAAGCATTTTAAATAGTTTTAAGCATAAATTAAGAATGGGGGGGGGTATTATCTCGTTTTTATTTTATTTTAAAAGGATTAAAAATGAATGCGACGATTTTATTCTCTTCAATTCAAGACAAGTTGCCTAAAAAAATAGGTAGATTTAGAAAATTTCTCATAAAAAATATAAAGTCATCAGAACCTATTATGAGTAATGAAGAATTATTAAAAAAACTAGAAAGTTTAAGCGAGACCGAGCTTAACGAAGTTGCTACAATACTAAAAAAAGACAAGCTTGATAGTCCTGTTACTTGCTTTTGGCTTTATAATCTATTATTAGGTTGTTATGGTGTAGCTTGGTTTAGAATTAATATGTTTTCGGTAGGTTGTATGAAATTAATTTTATTAATAATAGCATCTAATCTCAAGGAAATAAATCCAGAGATATCGGGTATTTTAGATTTAGACAAATTCATTGCTTTTTGGTGCCTATTTGATTTATTTATAATAGGTGCAATTTTAAGAAATAAAAACTTAGAAAAGGTTAATAATATCATAGACTTAGTAAGGGCAAGAAATGCAAATTAAAAAGCCTTTTATTGATAGTAAAAACTATCCTTTCAAACTAATTTATAAAGATAAATATTTTGAAGTAGTAGTCGGAGAAGCACAGACAAATAAGGGTGAATTATCAATAGGCATAAGGACAAATCATTTTCCTAAGGATAATTTTCACAATGATTGTTATTTTATTTTCCCATCGCATTTTGGCGTTGAGTTTTTAAAATTATTTATATTAGACAATAACCCAAATAATGAAAATATCTCTCAAGCTATTACAAAAATATTTGAAGATAATAGGAGTAACAATGAAAAAAATAATAATTAGTTTATTTTTAAGCACATATTTAAGTGCTTTTAATTTTTCTTTTTTTGATAATACACCAAAATGCAATGATGAAGCAGCACTTGAAGCCCTAGAAGAGCTTATAAGAGAAAATGCTCCTGAAGTAATATTTAAATATGGCGTTATTAAAGCATTTCAAGATGAAGTAGAAAATACGATAATTAAAGTGCGAGAGTTTAAAGATTATGATTATTCATATAATGGTAATTTTGCCGAAAGCTACGCAGCAAATGCTTATAAACCTGTAATTGATTTATTAAATCAAATAATAAAATATGTAAGCAGTAATGTTAAGATGGATTTTTCTAGCTTTGTAACACTAAAAAACGAAGATGATAGAGCAAGATATTGTAATGCTGATTTGAAATTTATTTATCCAACTATGCCAAATGAATTAAGCAGTAAAATAACAGATGGTAAGATAAAAGGCATAGTTGTGAATGGTGGAGAAAACGAAACTACAATAAAATATAAAACTTATTACACAGATGATAAAGAGCAAGTTTATGTAGAGCTAATTGGTTATTAAAATATTTTTACTCAAACCTTTAAAGGCTTGAGTAAATTTTAAAATTTATAGCCTAGTTCAAAACCAGCTTTACCACCATGACCGATTAAAGTATTTTCATAGCCAAATTTTACTCCTGCATAAGTATTATTTGCAAAAGTATAACCAAGTCTTAAATCAACTTCAGGCGAAAAGCGTTTTGTAAAATCTACTTTTTTTGCAAAATATTTAAGATACACACCACCACTCATTGTAAAATTATTCTCAAATTGTTTTCTGGCAGCAACACCAGCCTTTAAAAACATTGATTTTGGTTTCATATCAAAAGCTAAGTTAGGTTCTATTTTTATAGCAAGATTATAAATCTTCATATATTCATCATCAAAAGTTACTTTTAAATTTTCATAACCTAAACCACCTAAAAATGATAAAGATACATCATTACTAACTAACACTCCATATCCAGCTAATACCTGTAAGCTAAGCAACTTTGCTTTAAAATTACCTTTAAATTCTATATTTTCATCTATATATTTATAATCAGTTTTATAATGTGAATAATCTAATTTTAAATCATATACAAAATTACTTTCACCTTCACTATAAAATTTATTCGTATAAATTTCATAGCTATAAAGATTTTTATTATCTACATTAAATTCAACATCTGATTCAACATTCGAACCATAAAAACCAAAACCAACAAAATTGCTTGCAAAAGCATTTACACAAATTAACGAAAAAACTAATTTTTTCATAATATCTCCTAAAATAATTTTAAAAATATAATAATACCCCCCCCCACTCTTAATAAAAGCTTAAAAATAAATTATTAAAACCAATTTTTAAGGAATTTAATTATTGATTGTTTTATAATCACAAAAATTTTTTAAGCAAAATAAGGAGCTAAAAATACTAAAAAATATGGGACAAAAATTTGCCAAAAAGCACGAAATAATAAATAATTTCAAAGCTTGTTATACCTTATTGGACGCTTATTATGAATTAACAAAAAAAGATGAAATAAATTACTCTTATCAAAACTTAGTATCAACAATACAAAAAGCTAAAAATTAATTCAAGAACTTGAAAGAGATTTTAATGAAGTTATATCTAAAGAAAATCTTGGTTTAGAAAAATATAATTTAATTGCCATTGATATAACAAAAAGAAAAATTGTTTATTCTCTGCTTTAAAAGGTATGAAAAGTATTATATGTGACAATCAATTGTTAGATTATTGATTTAACTTTAACTACTAATTTTAAATTCTTTAAAACTAAAGAATTTAAAATCAAAATCTAATGTTTTGCTCTATATCTAAAAGATAAAGCTATTTTTATATCTTTTTCGTTTATTTTTAATCTCTCTTCAAAATCAGCCAAAGACCTAGCAACCTTTAAAACCTTATTAGCAGCCCTAGCACTTAAATGATAATTATTAATAGCTTTGTTAAAAATATCTCTTGCACTATCTTCTAAAATGCAGTATTTTTTAATATCTTCATCGCTTAATTTACCATTAAATTCATCTTGCTTTCTTATCTCTTTTTGAAAGATAAAAGCCTTTAAAATCTCATCAGCTAAATCCTTGCTACTAACACTTGCTTTTGCGTTCATATCAACCTCATCAACTGCCACATATAAATCAATTCTATCATAAATCGGCTCTGAAATCTTGCTTTTATACCTTATAATATCACGCTCAAGGCATTTGCAATTTTGCTCTTTTTTAAAAAGATTTCCGCAAGGGCAAGGGTTTAAGGCTGATATGAATAAGAATTTAGTTTTATAAGATATTTTTGAATTAACCCTTGAGATATTGATTAAATTATCTTCTAAAGGCTCTCTTAGGCTTTCTATAATTTGCTTATTAAAATAAGTAAATTCATCAAAAAACAAAACCCCATTATTTGCCAAAGCAATTTCGCCTATCCTAGCATTTTTAGTCCCACCACCTAAAATTGAGCTAATAGTTGAGCTTCTATGCGGACTTCTAAAACTTCTAATAGACGAAAAATCAAGCTTCTCGCCATTTAAACTCCTATAAGCATTATTTTCTAAAATCTCATCAACGCTAAGTGGTGGCATTATATAAACTAGCCTTTTAGCGCACATACTTTTACCACTTCCAGGTGAGCCTTCTAGCATAATATTGTGCATTCCTAAAGCTGCTATTTTACAAGCTAATTTTGCTTGTTCTTGCCCCCTAATGTCTATAAAATCTAGTGGGTAATTTGTATTTTTTATATAACTTTTATTATTGATTTTGATTAAAGAATTAAAAATATTTTCATTATAGTTTATTCTGAATTTTTCTTTATCTTCGCTAGTAAAAAACTCAAAAGCTTCAAGTAAATTCCCGACAGCATAACACTGCAAATTATAAATCAAACTAACTTCATTTGCTAAGTCTTTAGGCACTAAGACCTTAGAATTTGGCTTAAATCTAGCTAAAAACAATAAAATAGAAAAAAGCCCCGAAGTGCTTTTAATATCCCCATTTAACCCAAGCTCTCCGAATACATAATAATCATTATCTAAATCTTTTTCATAAAAATATACTAAAAGTGCAATTGCTAAATCAAAATAACTACCATTTTTAGGAATATCTGATGGGCTTAGATTTATTACGATTTTTTTGCAAGGCATTGTAAAATCATCAAGATTAGCAAAAGCTGATTTTATCCTATCTACGCTTTCTTTAATACTCGTACTTGCTAATCCTACGATATTAAAGGCAGGTAAGCCCTTTGACATCATTGCTTCAATATTTATTATATTTAATTCATTTGTGTAAATTGCTGATTTTATATTTTTCATATTTTTACCTTTTCTTTAGAATACTTTAAGTTTATTAATACAAACCTGCAATTTATTTGATAATGTTCAAAATACAATTAAAATACATTCATTCTCTAATATCTAATTTTAAAGCTTCTTTATAAGCTTTAAGGTCATAATCTTCTACTTTTTTAATAAATTTATTAAATTCTTTTTCCATATTATCAATAGTAATGATATTTGTGCCTTCATTGATGGCTTTATTAATACGAGAATTTATATGTTTTTTATAATGTTGTTTATCATTTTGCCAATTGTTAATATTGTCACTAAATCTTTCGTTACCAAAGAAATATATTTTTGCAAATATTGTAACTTTATTGATTATTTATATTAAAAACACAAGACAATAGCAATATATAATGTTAAATATATACAAATATATAAATAATTATATTATTTTCTTAAAGTAAGTGTTTTTAATATTCTTTTTGGATTTCTTACATAAACTCTTATTTTTGAAAATTTCCATAAAATTTTTAAGATTTCTAGATAATTTTTTGTGCTTTTTAAATTTAAATCATCTAAAATCTCATACACTCGGTACTTATTTTTTAATTTTTCATATATTGAGTTTTTATTATATATATTATTTTTATTTATACCCATACCACGCCACATCTCATTATATAAATGAAGACATTTTTGACTAATATCTAAATTTGTATTTTTTAATACAAATTTTTCTACTTCATAACATGATACTTGACAAGTTTCTTTATAATCCAACGCTATTTTATCTAAACCAAATTTAATACATGCATCATTTAAAAAAACAGGACCTATAATTCCCCAAGGAATAACTTTTCTATTATCTATTAATTTTTCACTTTCCTTTATTAAGTATTTTCCAAATTCCGATTTTTTTGGAAATTTAAGCAATGATGTTGTAATTGATTGGTAAAATTTATCTTTGTTTTTAAGTTTTTCCTTAATAATTATAAAATCATTATCCATAGAAAAATTATTTAAACATATCATATCCAAGTCTACCCAAGGAATTCCTGTTATATAAATCATTTTAAATCTAAAATAATCACTAAATCCAGCAACTCCAACACCCCTATCATCACTGAACATATCTTCAAATTTAATAATTTCATTAGCGTCTTGAAGTTTAAAGTTTGAAAAGTTATTTTTGAAATAATTAAAAATCTTATCATCTAAATTATATGTATATAGATTAAATTCAAATCCATTATCTAGCCAGGATTTAATACATAAAATTTCAAGTTGTGATATTCCTTTATTTCCTAGTTTTGTATACCAAAAACTTGCTACTTTTTGCATTTTTAGACCTTCACTTTTTTATTGTTTTGTAAAATATTTTTATTATACTTTTAATATATGGAAATTTCAGATTATAATATATCATTTTTCTTTCATTATGATAATTCTTTAATTTTTTTAATATATTGTTTTTTAATTTGACTATATTGATGTCTATAGTATTAAAATCATTTATTATATTAATTACATATTTTTCATCATTTAATGCGCGTTCTAATTTTAATAAATCATTTGTTATCGTTGAAGAATCTAAATTATTTTGATAATATAGATAAAGATTATTTTTTAATGTCTTTATAGTATTAGTATAGTTTAATAGTGTAAAAAAACATAAAGCATCCTCTGCCATAATTATGTTGTTTAAATTAAATTTTAAAATGTTTAAATATAAACTTTTCTTAAAAACTTTATTACATAAATTCCAATAACATTTATTTATATTAATTATATATTGTATAAAATCTTTCGTTTTATATATATTATCAATAAATATATTTTCAAATACTTTGTCTTTATTTGTTATTTTGCAAAAATTAAAACAAAGCATATCAACTATAATATACCCCCCCCCTATAAACCATATTATTATAAGCTATTTCACATGCGTTAAGTTCTAATTCATCATCTGGGTCTAAAAACATAATTAATTCAGAGTTAGCATTTCTTACACCTATATTTCTAGCTTCATAAGTGCCTTTATTTGTTATATTATCAATAATTTTTATCCTACTATCTTTATTTGCAAATTCTTTTGCAATATCAATGCTTTTATCTTGACCTTTATCATCTACTACTATTATTTCTATATCTTTTAAAGTTTGTTTTATGCAGCTTTCAAGTGCTCTTGTAATATATTTTTCAACATTATAAGTTGGTAGGATTATTGATATTAGTGGCATTTTAATTTTCCTTGAATAATTTGCTTATAATAATTTGATTCCATCTCATCAACAATATCAGCGGAAAATTGCTTAATATTATTTTTAGCATTTGATATTAATATTGAATTTGGCTCTTCACATACTTGTTTAATAATTTCTGCTGTTTTTATATCATCAAAATAATTATCTAATAAAATAATATTTTCATTATGTTTAAAATTTGCATTAATTGGGGAAATATTAGAAGCTATAATACTACACTCACAAGCAGCTGCTTCTATATATACTATCCCAAAACCCTCACTTTTGCTCAGCAAACAAAAACAATCAGCAAAAGAATAGTAATATTTTAATTCATTATTTTTTACACTATCAATATGGATTACTTTATCAAGCACATCTAATTCTTGAGATAATTTTAAATAATAATTTAAGTCCCCTCTACCTATATGTATCCATCTATAATTACTTGGTAAATGCTTAAGGGCCTTTATTATTGTTTCTAAATTCTTCTCATCCGACATTCTAGCAACTGTCAAAATATATTTAAAACCATCCTGAAACACCAAAGGCTTACCATCTAGTTCTTTGACTTTATAAAAATCTGTTAATTTTACTCTATCAGGTAAATAGTGCATTTTGTTTTCATTTACACCCTTTGCTATTAATATGTCTTTTACAGCATAAGAAGTATAAAAAACATAGTCTGAATTAACAACTTCATCATAAATAAAACTATCTCTTTTATCATGAATACTACAAACTACAGGAATATTATCAACCTTATTTTTTACTGCAAAAGTAGAAGCCCAGTACCCACCATAAGCCCTTACTAATTTTGGTTTTATAATTTTTAGCATAAGCTTATAAGTATATTTACTAACCCCAAAAATATACATTCCATGTTTATATTTAAAACCTTTTTCATTAGGGCTTAATAAAAATACGTTTTTAAACACTTTATTTGGATTATAATATTGCTCAATATTTGTCATACCTGCATTTTCAATAGTTTTTAAACTTTCTGATGGAATTACAACCAAACTATGATAATTATTTTGAATAATTTTTAGTATTTTTCTTTTTTTATAAAAATAAAATTCTATAAACTCTATTAATTGTTTTTTTATCTTTTTTGTCTTTATTTCTAAAACAAAAGATTTAAACAAATAAAGTAAACCTAATTTTTTCATTTTTTTCAAATATTTTTTATTGTTTGTTTGAAAAAATTTATTTTTATAATACCTATATAATATTTTTTTATTTTTTATAAATGTAAGAAATTGCTTTTTCAATCTACTTTTCAATAATTGATTTTTAAAAAAATACATAATTTTATTGTTAGTTTGCTTTAATATCTTCTTTTCTCTAATATATATAAACAAATAAAAGTGATATATATATGAATTAGTAATTTCTTTATTAAAAACATTAGGAAATTGCTCTTGTAATGTTTCAAAAAATATTATTGTTTTTTTAAACAACTCTATTTCTAATTTAAACTTTTCTATATTATCTACCTTAGTAAGAGATGTTGGATTGTAATAATAATTATAAAGTTTATTTGGAATATACTTAAAATTATTAATAATACTAATTAAAACATAATTAAATATTACATCCTCATTAAAATTAATTTTTTTTACTGAATGATATTGAATAAATTGATATGCTTGTAAATATAATTTTTTTTTCAATAACATTCCCCACATAGTAAAATCAAAAAACTCTAATTGTTTTATACCTTCAATAACTTCATCATAGCTTTTTGCAATATTAAGAGATTGAGGCTGTGTTTTTGGAAAATCTATTAAGTTATATCCAAATCTTAAAACATTATAATTTTTATCAAAATTATTATAAGCAATCTCACAAGCATCAAGCTCTAATTCATCATCTGGGTCTAAAAACATAATCAATTCACTTGTAGCTACCTTTACCCCTTCAGCTCTTGCATGAAGTAATTTTAAATTTTCTTTATTATGAATAATTTTTATCCTACTATCTTTATTTGCATATTCATATGCAATATCAATGCTTTTATCTTGGCCTTTATCATCTACTACTATTATTTCTATATCTTTTAAAGTTTGATTTATGCAGCTTTCAAGTGCTCTTGTAATATATTTTTCAACATTATAAGTTGGTAGGATTATTGATATTAGTGGCATTTTAACCTTTCATATGATAACTTAACAAGCTTTTGTTGCTTAATACTAATTAATTTTAGCTTTAAATATTTTAAAATATTCTTTTTTTTATAAATTCTTCTTGAATATGAATAATATTCAGCTAATAATTTATTTTTACAATATTCTGAATAGTTTTTATTAAAATCGTTCATTTTTGAAATATTATCTATAAGTTCTATTACCTTAAAATATGAATACTCTACTGCTTTATATTTTTCACTATCATAACTTTTAGTGATAGATTCTATATCTTCATAATATTTATAAACAATATTACTATTTAGCAATATCCTATTACAAATATTTGCCAAAACATAGCTTATTAAAGCATCTTCTGCCATTACCAGCCTATTGTGCTTTCCTATAATTTCAATCACTTTTAAAAATAAATCTTTTTTAATCACCCTAGCGCATATACTCCATATGCTTTTTTCTTGCATATACTCAATGTTACCTAGAAGCTTATTATCACGCTTGATAAAATAAGAACTTTGGTTATTTATAATAGAAAACGCACTAAAGCAAACCATATCAATATTAGATTTCATACTTTCTAAAGCAATATCACATGCGTTAAGTTCTAATTCATCATCTGGGTCTAAAAACATAATTAATTCAGAGTTAGCATTTCTTACACCTATATTTCTAGCTTCATAAGTGCCTTTATTTGTTATATTATCAATAATTTTTATCCTACTATCTTTATTTGCAAATTCTTTTGCAATATCAATGCTTTTATCTTGACCTTTATCATCTACTACTATTATTTCTATATCTTTTAAAGTTTGATTTATGCAGCTTTCAAGTGCTCTTGCAATATATTTTTCAACATTATAAGTTGGTAGGATTATTGATATTAGTGGCATAAAAATCCTTATGTAAATATAAATTAACGCATTATTGCTAAACTTTTTTAATATTTATTAGCAAAAAGGAAGAAAGATGATAAAAACTTGCATATTTCCAGCAGCAGGTTATGGAACTAGATTTTTACCTGCAACAAAAACTTTACCTAAAGAAATGCTACCTATTTTAGATAAGCCATTAATACACTATGCTATGGAAGAAGCTATTGAAGCAGGACTTACAAATATAGGTATTATTACAGGCAGAACAAAAAGAGCTTTAGAAGATTATTTTGATATATCTTATGAGATTGAAGACGCAATAAAAGGCAGTGAAAAAGAAAAATTACTTGATGATGTTCGTAGACAAATGGAAGTATGTAATTTCACATTTACTAGACAAAGAAAAATGAATGGATTAGGTGATGCGATAAATTGTGCTAAAAATATGGTTAGTAATGAACCTTTTGGGGTAATTTTAGCAGATGACTTGTGTGTAAATGATGCTTGTGGTGTAATGAGCCAAATGGTAAAAGCATATGAAAAATATCGTTGCAGTATTGTTGCACTTATGGAAGTTCCAAATAAAGATACTAAAAAATATGGGATTATTGAAGGCGTAAAATTAGAAGATAATATTTACAAAATCACAGATATGGTTGAAAAACCAGACCCAAAAGACGCAAAAACAAATCTAGCAATTATTGGAAGATATATTCTAACCCCTGATATTTTTGATATTTTAGACAATACCAAACCTGGTCGTGGTGGAGAAATTCAAATTACTGATGCTCTTAATACTCAAGCAAAAGAAGGTAGATGTATAGGATTAGTATTTAGTGGTCTTAGATTTGATTGTGGTAGTGTAGAAGGTTTTTTTGAGGCGACTAAATACTTTTATGAAAGAGATTACAAATGATTACCTATCAAGAGTATTTTGAAAAAACTTCGCAAGAAAACATAAGCCTTTATCTAAAAAGAATGAATGAAGAAAGGCAAAGTGGCGAAGTTGGGTTTTATGATTTGCCTTTAGAATTTGATTTAGGAATTTCAAAACTTCAAAAAGTAAAAGAAAAATTTGCTAACAAAAGTCATTTTATAGTTATTGGAATGGGTGGAAGTAGTGTTGGCACTAGGGCGATTACGAGTTTTTTGGGGATAAAAAATATTGATTATTTAGACAATATTTCAAGCACTCTTTTTAATGAAATATTAGAAAAAATTGACCTTGAAAAAACGCTTTTCATATTAGTATCAAAATCTGGAAATACAATTGAGTGTATAAGTTATTTTAGGATTTTGCTTGATGTTTTAGGTTTAAATGTAGATGATTTAAAGCATCACTTAATAGGAATTTGTATGCAAAATACCAAATTTTATGAGTTTTTAAAGACAAATGAAATAACGCATTTTGATATAGAAGAAAATGTTAGCGGTAGATTTTCAGTGCTTAGTAATGTTGGACTTGTGCCGTTATTTTTAGCAGGGGCTAATGTTGATGAGCTTATCAAAGGCGCTAAAGATTGTATGAACGAGCAAAAAACAAAAGAACATATACTTAATCTAGCCTACACGCTAAGCACAAAAATGATAAATAAAAATTATGTTTTATTCACTTATTGTGAAGAATTACGCCATTTTAACGAATGGTTCGTTCAGCTTGTAGCCGAAAGTCTTGGGAAATTTAAAGAATATAAACGCGTAGGACTTACACCAATTAGTCTAATAGGACCAAAAGACCAGCATTCGTTTTTACAACTCATAATTGAAGGGCCAAAAGATAAATTCGTAGAATTTATCCGTATAAAACCAAATCCAAATAGCCCCAAAATAAAGCACATAAAAGGACTTGAAAATCTTGAAAATCAAAGCGTAGGACATAGTTTAGATGAGCTACTTTATGCTCAAAGCAAATCGTGTCTTGATGCGATAAAAGCTGAAGGAATAGAAACAAGTCTAATTGAGCTTGATGGCAAAAGTGCTTATAATATCGGATATTTAATATACTATTATGAGTTATTAGTTGGTGCTTGTGGGCTTATGATAGGCATTAGCACTTACGATCAACCTGGTGTTGAAAGTGCAAAAAAACTTCTAAAAATATTATTAACTACAAAATAATCATAAAATAAAATTAGGAATTTCAAATTCCTAATTTTTAATTATCTTATAAAGTCTTAATGTATTTAGCTAAAGCTTTAAAATCTTCATCATTTAGATTTTTTACTTGTAATTGCATAGTTTTTTGAGATTTACCACCAAAAGTTCCCGCCTTATATCCACTTAAAGCTTCATAAATTTCGCTCTCGCTTAAAGTATTTATTACAACTTCAGCCCCAGGAGCTAATTTTTCTGCATTTTTTCCATGACAGGCAATACATTTTTTAAATAAAGTCGCCGCATCAGTTTTTAAAACATTTTCAACACTACTACTAACCTTATCAATACCATCAGTAATTGCTTTAGCTGCACTATCTGTGCTTTCTTTTATCGTATTTGCAACTTCATTAGTGCTTTCTTTTAAATTGTTAGCAACGCTTTTTGTAGTATCACTGATGCTATCTACTGCAGAATTTATCATAGGTTCAACTTGATTTGCAGCAGTATTTATATGTTCATCAACCTTTGTTGCCACATTATCTACAATTGTATCTATTTTCTTAGCCACTTCTTCAGTGCTTGATTTTACATTTTGACTAAGCTCTTGAGCTGGTTTTTGCTCTTCTTTTTTATCATCACAGCCTGTTTGAATTATTAAAGCACTAATTGCTGCTAAACTTAAAAATATTTTTTTCATATTTTCTCCTTAAATAAATTAAAAGGCAAAATACTAGCATTTTTTAATAATTGTAATATTAAAATAAAAAATTAATTTATTATATATTATTTTATATAATAAGCTTTTAAATTCAGTTTTGTTAAAGATTTTTTAATATATAATTTTTTATATTTTAAAGGAGTAAGTATGAAAAAAGCATTATTATTTTTAAGTTTAAGTTCTTTTGCATTAGCAAATACTTTAAATATCGCAGCAGCTGCAAATATAAGCTATCCACTAAACGAATTAAAGCAAAAATTTGAAAAACTACACCCAGATATAAAACTTAATGTCAATACAGGTGCTAGTGGTAGCTTTAACGCACAAATTAAAAATGGAGCAAATTATGATGTATTCTTATCTGCAAATATGGAATTTGCTAAAGATTTAGAAGAATTAACTAAAAATCAAGCAATCACTTATGCAAAAGGAAAGCTAATATTATTTTCAGCTAAAAAAAAGCCTAATTTAGATGATTTAAAAACCGCATCTTGTATAGCTATAGCAAACCCAAACACAGCTCCTTATGGAAAAGCAGCTAAAGAAGTATTAAATCAAATTCCAAATAGTTCAAACATAATAACGGCTACAAATATTTCAGCAACATTACTACAAGCTACAAAAGCTTGTGATTATGCTTTTGTAGCAGCGTCTAGCGTAGAGCAAATTAAAGAATTGGGTTTTAGTGATGAAAACATATTAAAAATTGATGATAAATTATACGAACCAATTTTACAAGGTATGATAATTACAAGTAAAGAAAAAAATGCTAAAGTGTTTTATGATTTTATATTAAGCCCTGATGCAAAGGAAATTTTTAATAAATATGGCTATGAATGAGCTGGATTTAAAACACGATTTTAAAGACTTTAAAATAAATGCTAGATTAAGCTTTGATGATGGAGAACTTATCGCGTTGTTTGGTGATAGCGGAAGTGGTAAAAGCACTATTTTAAAATTAATAGCTGGGCTTATTAATAAGCCTTTGCTAAAAGATATTGCTTTTTTATTTCAAGATTGCACATTATTTGATAATTTTAATGTATATGAAAATCTAGTTTTTACAAATACTAAAACTCTTTTAGATGATTTAAAATATATTCTTGGTAAAAAATTAGATAAAAATACAAGTAATTTTTACGATGAATTATTAAAACTAGCTAATTTAGAAGAGCACAAAACTAAAAAAATCAGCACTCTAAGCGGAGGACAAAAACAAAGACTAGCATTAATTTGCGCCTTAAGTAAAAATGCAAAATGTATACTACTAGACGAGCCTTTAAGCGCACTTGATGATAGTAACAAAATAGCACTTATAAAACTAATTAAAAAAATAAATCAAGACTACAAAAGAACAATTATTTTTGTATCTCATTCGTGTTTTGAAATAAATGCCCTTGCTGATAAAATATATTTTGTAAAAAATGGTAGTTTTGAAAAATGTCTTAATAAAGAAGAATTTTTTATAGAAAAAATCCAGAATAATGAGTTTTTATGCAAGAATTAACACCAATTTTCTTATCACTTAAGTTATCTTTCGTAACTACTATAATATTATTTTTTATTTGCTTATATCCTGCATTTTATCTAAGCCAAAAAGAGTTTTTTGGTAAAAAAATACTATTAAGCATAATTTCATTGCCACTTGTGCTACCCCCTACCGTTTTAGGCTTTTATTTATTAGTGCTTTTAAGTCCTAATAATTATTTAGGGCAATTTTTGGCTAATTTTGATATTAAACTTGTTTTTAATTTTAAGGCTTTATTGATTGCTTCAATAATTTATTCTATGCCTTTTATGTTTAATCCTATTTATAGTGCGTTTAATGCTTTGCCTAAAAATCTTTTTGATAGAGCTAAATTACTTGAAAAATCTCAAGCTAATATAATATTTCGCCTTTGTTTGCCGCTAATAATCCCTAGTGTAATAAGTGCTAGTGTTATGAGTTTTGCTCATACTATGGGAGAATTTGGTGTAGTAATGATGATAGGCGGTAGCGTAGCAGGAGAGACAAAAGTCGCTTCTATTGCCGTATTTGAAGCATTAGAAACACTAGATTTAAATAAAGCAAATGAGCTTAGTATAATATTATTAGCTATTTCTTTTATTATTTTATTTGCCTTACAATTTATAAAACAAAATAAATATAAATCCTAATTCAAATTCTTTAAACTAAAGAATAAATAATGATAAAAATTGAGAGTATAGAGAATATAATAGGTTAAAAGCTGTAGGGTAAAACTTAAAGGAAAGCTTATTTTTAAAATAAAATAAATAATATAGGAAAATATTATGCAAAACAACAATGAACCTATTTTTATAATGAATAGAAAAAAATCTTTTTTCGTATCTCTTTATTATATATTTGTTTTTATATGGGATTTAGCAACTTTACTGATTGGAATATGTTTTATAGATTTAGATAATTTTTTAGCAAATATTATTGGTTTTATTATAGTTGCTATTATACCTTATCATTTTTTTTGTGCAATTGATATTAAAACGGTTATTTGTTATGAAGATTTTTTCATAATTAAGAGAAAGTTTTGCACTCAAAAGGTTTACTATAGAAAATTTAAAGATTATTGGTTTTTTACTTCTATTACTAATAATAATATAGTAGTTAGGTTTAAGAAATTTAAATTTCCGATACATATAAATCAAAATATGTTTACAAAAGATGAAATTAAAAATTTTATTGAAATTTTAGAAAAAAATAATATAAAGCGTTATAGTTGGTTTGATTAATTAAGTATTGTAAATACTACTGAAAGGATTTTATGAAACTAGTATTTCTTGCTATGATAGTTGTAGGATTTGCATTCTTATGCGAAGCTTACCCGTATAAAAAATTTAATGCTAAACTTTTCTTTAAATGTGTATTTTACTTTCGTTATTTTAAAGTAATTTCAAAAGAATATAAACCAAAAGATAAAAACCACATATATTATAATTTTATAGAAAATTTTCTTTATTATTTTAAATTTGTAATATTAGTTCTTTCATATACGCTTTTTTATTCTGGAATACTATTGTTATGCCTTAATCTAACCCTTTAGATTAAAAATTTATAAGTTATATTATTAATCTAAAAAATTAATTTACTAACAACTCAATTTAAATCTAATAAGCAAGGCTAAGCCGCTATTATAAATCTTATTAATTATATTAACACCGCACCAACAATTCAATCAATCACTAAATCCACTAATTTATAAGCTATTTTTTTATTACACTAAAAATAATACTATAATCATTTCCTAAATCATCTTATAAAGCATTTTAGAAATAACTCTTATCAAACTACATTAAAAATATTTAAGATAAATTCCTATATTAAATAAAATAAAAATTTATCTATCAATTTGTATC